>CAJWSQ010000134.1 GCA_913045895.1 uncultured Flavobacteriales bacterium
ATGTAGTTCTCAGAAGAATCCCAAAGCCGTTAATGTCGAAAACTTTCTTGCTAATATTGATGTGGCTGCTCAAGACGAGCACCTCAGGGGAATTACCTGGCTGGAGCTGTACATTCTCTTCAGAAGCAGAGGAAATGGAAAACTCCTGGCTGATCCCGTGCACAAAGCAAATTCCAAAGCAACCGCCTTCAAACAAATCAACGAATTTAAGAAACTCACCCGAGCCGTCGCCTCTCGCACCTTACATGAAAGCGCAGATGCCACACTCTTCCAACCGGCCACCTCTGTCAATGGTGCGCTCAGAGGAGTTGGAATCCTTGGCAAACATGCCACCCTCAAGTTCAATGTTAATATCACTGAGGAAGAAGCACTTTGCATTGCTACCTCCCTCGTTAAGCTTAACAGGTCTATCAGCAACCGTGCTGCGATAGACTTCCACAAAGGATACATCAACCTCGAGCCACATGACCTTAAACTTAATGGGAAAGTTAAGTGGGACTCCACCATACCTACCGTCACCAACGAAAACCACCAAACCCGAAAATGGATTAACACCGATGAGGATTTTCCCAAACCTACCAACATCCAGTTCTTTGAATGCCCCAATTGCGACAAGTTGGAGGCCAGCTCAAACAAAGCCTTCCAACTTGATGACCTTGACAACACCCTCAAATGCTTTGGTTGTAAGAAAAACTCAAACAACAAGAACTGGAAATGTGTTTGCAATAGAGCCTGGTACTGCTGCCCTTTGCATCGGCACTACGGTCCTATTGCCCGTTTCAAGCAAGAAGACCCCTTACAAAATCAACCGGACACTATCCAGAAAATCAAGCGCCCCAGAAGACAATCCAAACTTAACCAACTTATCAACTTTGACACAATCCTAGCCGATGACCTTAGAATCGCTAGGAAAAAAGAGTTGAGTCTGAGACGGGAGGATCTTGGTACGGATTTGGTGGACCTTGGTGTCCTCAAACCCACCAAGAAGAGACCCAGGCTTGGACCGATTCTCTCTCAACGGTTTAGCACGAGTTAACCTAAGTTTTAAACTTACTTTAAGGTTAAGTGCCTTTGCATTTACCTGCTCCTGCTTTGCCTGCCTGCTTGCATTTGCAGTAGGTATCAACTGACACGCAGTTCGGACGCCAAGGCGTGTGGGCTTTCAAGCGCGATGGAAAAAAAAGGGGCCACCAAACACGATTTTTTTGTTCACAAATATGTTTGCTTCATCAGCACGATAAAGTACCTTGAAATGACGAACAATTAACCTACGATATTTAGGGTTTAATTCGTCTTTTTGAAATTGCTTGGAGAAACGAATGGACTCAACTTGATCTATTATTTCCGTAACTATAGTAGTTGCCGCAGCATGTGACTTAGAATTATAGAAATCAAAGATTGTCCTTAAATCATTAGTGGATTTTTCAGACCAGTGTATACTGAGTTTTATTGCCAAGATTTGATTTTGGTTTTGAGATCCTCATGATCAATAACCCTTCCTGATTCTATATCTTTTTCGGCATCTTCTAGGTGGGAATTGTATTCAGAAATAGTTAATGGTTCACCAACAACATTATAAGCAACCACTTGATTTTCTGTAGTTAAAACCTCACTAACCTTTAAAAGTACAGACTCTCTCTTTTCTTCTAAAAGCAGCTTAATTAGCTCTAGACGTGTTGCTTGAATATCCATAAATTCAAAGTTAGCAAATAATCGAATATCAACCTTTCACGGCCTCAGCATAAACCGCCAAAGCACGTTCTCTGGCCATTTTGTGTTCAACAATTTGATTTTGTTGGTAGCTTAAATCCTGATATTCTGGTACCCACTTTTTGATGTACTTTAAATCTGGATCGAATTTTTTGGTTTGTAATTCTGGGTTAAAAACACGGAAATAAGGAGCCGCATCACAACCTGATCCTGCTGCCCATTGCCAACCTCCGTTATTGGATGATAATTCAAAATCCAACAGCTTTTCAGCAAAGTAAGCTTCTCCCCAGCGCCAATCAATGAGCAAATGTTTTACCAAAAAACTGGCTGTAACCATACGAACACGGTTGTGCATGAAACCCGTTTCGTTTAATTCGCGCATTCCAGCATCTACAATGGGATATCCAGTTTTTCCAGCACACCATTTTTCGAATTCGGCTTCATTGTTTCGCCACTCAATTCGGTCGTATTTGGGCTTGAATGACTCCTCAACCACTTGTGGATTGAAGTACAAAATCATCATATAGAAATCTCTCCAAATCAATTCATTCAACCACTTTTCATTCAGCTTAACTGCCTGACGAACCAACTCACGAATACTTACCGTTCCAAACCGCAAATGAACACTCATGTGCGTTGTTCCCTGAATAGATGGAATATCCCTTGTTTCGTGGTATTTCTTAACAATTGATTTGTCTAATTCACGAGGTGGAATATGATCAGTAACTGCTTCAAATCCCATTGATTTTAAACTCGGAATGGCTTCAGGTTCTAGTTGAATGTAGTTGGAGAAATACT
Source organism: uncultured Flavobacteriales bacterium (assembly GCA_913045895.1). Classification (GTDB taxonomy): domain Bacteria; phylum Bacteroidota; class Bacteroidia; order Flavobacteriales_G; family Salibacteraceae; genus UBA6049. Next base: position 2,509 of record CAJWSQ010000134.1, read on the forward strand.
TCTCGTTGGGATAAGGCTTTTGGTAAAAATCGTTGAGCTTTTCCTTCCACTTCTTCGAATATGGCGTGTAAACCGAATACCAATCGCCATCATCTTTTACCACCTCATCACATTCAAAAATACATTGGTCTTTGAATGTTTTCAGGGGAATATCTTGAGCTTGCAATAACCCTCTAATTTGGTCATCGCGTTCTTGAGCATCGGGTTCATAATCGCGGTTGGTGTAAACCGCTTCAACATCAAATTCAGTCAATAATTGCTCAAAAACCTCATCGGGATAACCGTAAAAAACACGAATGGTTGAGCCTAAATCATTGAGCTCTTTTTGCAGGCGTTCAAGCTGCTGATGAATAAATGTGACTCGCCTGTCTTTTTGGGGAAGTTTATCGAGAATATTCTTATCGAAAATGAAAATCGGCAACACTGCTGCATGCTCTTTTAAAGCGTGATATGCAGCAGCATTGTCGTTTAATCTTAAATCTCTTCGGTGCCAACAAATGGCTGTGCTAGGTTTTTTGCTCATCGTGACGTGATAAACAAATTAAACCGCTTTTGGTTGAATCAAATTAAATCCATCAACGCATCAACAGCTTGTTGAATGTTGTTGTGCACATCCACAATGTTGGCTTCCATCATATAACATGGAGCACTGATGATCTTATTTTCTTCATCAATGGCAATTTCACGAACCGTTTTCATCACGGGTTTGGCTCCCGCTTTCTCCATTCCTTGACTAATTGCATCAATCTCATAAGGAGAGGCTTCTTGATCGGTACCCACTGAAAGCGTTGCATGAACAGCAGAATCTTGAAGTGCTTTGGCAACTGTTGTTGGCCCCATACACATCGCTAAAATGGGTTTTTTAGCATCAACCATTTCGCGAATTAAAGCTTGAACATCCCCATTAATAGTTCCATCAGGACCGTTGAAAGCCCAATCGGTATGGTTTTTTGCAGTTCCAAACCCACCAGGAATAGCCAGCGCATCCAGTTCGCTTAAATCTACCGATTTTACATCTTGAATTTCACCACGAGCAATACGAGCTGATTCAACCAATACGTTTCGCGTTTCGTTCATTTCTTCACCATTTGTATGGTTTACCACATGATGTTGATTTACATCAGGCGCCATACAAACTGCCTTAGCTCCTTTTTGAGCGATGGCCAAAAGCGTGAGAACGGCTTCATGAATTTCAGAGCCGTCATACACACCAGAACCGGATAATAGAACACCAATTTTTTTCATGATCGAAGTATATTATGGATTCATTAGAAAGTTGAATGAATCTGATTTTTTCAATTCGTAAGGCGCTTTGCCTTGTTCAAAAATGCGAGCCGAATGATCTCCCCAAAGGGTTAATTCACCGTTTTCGAGTATCAAAGCAGACCCTTCACGGATACCAACAACAGGCTGATTGTTGTAAACATGAAACTCACCAATTCGGGTTTCGCGCGTCTCGCCCATGTGTTTGCTATCAGGAATAGGATCTAAATAATGCGGATTGATATTAAACGGAACCAACTGCAATGCATTGAAGCTTGGCGGATACACAATGGGCATATCATTGGTTGTTTGGATTGAAAGCCCAGTAATGTTTGATCCAGCGCTTGTTCCCATGTATGGCTTTCCTGATTCAATCGCTTCGCGAAGTGAACTTACCAAACCATGTTGATACAGTTCATTGAGCAAAACAAAAGTGTTTCCTCCACCAGTAAAAAAGCCATCAGCCCAAGCTAACGCCTCTTTGGGATTATCCCACTCGTGGATACCTTTCATTTCAAAGCCAAGCGGACTAAAAACCGAGTTGGCTTTAGCGGTGTAATCAGCATGAGTTATTCCACCCGGACGAGCATACGGAATAAACAGAATGCGTTCACAGCCTGAAAAGAACCGGATAATCTCCGGCTCTATGTAACTCAAATAAGGCTTACCATAAACTGTAGAAGTACTGACTATCAACAGTTTTTTCATAATTAAGCTCCTTTTTTATCGGCTAACGCTTTAGCCCAAGCATACATCAAACGAACACCAACACCGGTTCCACCAACTGGATGATAGTTCTTAGCAGCATCTAAAAATGCAGGGCCAGCAATATCCAAGTGAATCCAATCGTATTTGGTGAAATGATGTAAGAATTTACCAGCAGTTGTAGCACCACCTTTTGGTCCACCCAAGTTGCTGATATCTGCAATTGTTGATTTCAATAATTCATCGTATTCACGCCAGAATGGAAGTTCAGCAATACGCTCATATACATTATCACCAACCGATTTCAGCTGATCTACATACTCACCTTTAGCAGCTTGAGTCATCGCGATTCCGAAATGACCCGTGATAGCATCAGCAGCACCTGTTAATGTTGCCATATCTACCACCAACATCGGATCGTATTTGCGTGCATAAACCAAGGCATCTGCCAAAATCAAACGACCTTCAGCATCTGTATTTTTAACCTCAACGGTTGTTCCATCACTCATCGTGATTACATCATCAGCAACCAAGGCATTTTTACCAATTCGGTTATCAGTAGCTGGAATTAAAGCCACCGTGTAAACTGGTAATTTGTTTTTTGCGATGGCGTAAATGGCTCCAGTAACTCCAGCTCCACCACCCATGTCGCACTTCATAGAAGCCATATAGCCACCAGGCTTCAGGTTGTTTCCACCTGTATCGTAAACAACACCTTTACCCACCAAAACCAGTGGTTTTTCGTTTACTGCGTTTTCAGGTTTCCACTCTAAAATGTTGAATGTTGGGGGATCAATACTTCCGTAGTTCACACCCAATAAACCACCCATTTTTAGGGCTTCAATTTGGTGCTTTTCTAGAACTGTTGTTTCGTATCCAGCTTTTTCGCCACCCTTAGCCATTGCTTTGCTAAAAGCGGTTGCATTCAATGTAATTACAGGCTCATTCACTAAATCGCGAGCCATGAAAACCGCTTCAACAACATTTGCTATTTCATCTAAATCTGCTTGAGAAAGTGAACTTTTCACATCCAATGCTTTAATTGGATTGTCTTTCTTCTCAGACTTAAATTGCAAGTATTGGTAGTTCGTTAACAGAACACCTTCAACAAAAGCTGAAGCATAAGCATCAAAACCCGCAGCAACATCAACACTTGCTTTTTCAAACTCATATTGATTGAGCAGTGGAGTTACTTGTGCTCCTAATCTTCTTACATCTTCTAAAGCCAACGAAAGTGATTCTTCTACTTTGTTGAAAATGGTAACAACAGCTGTTTGATCTCCTTCGCAAAGTGTCAGAACACTATTTTCAGATTTATCAGCTTTAGCTTTATAAAGCGCGTTGTTTTGAATCCATTGAGGAAGATGATCTGTAGCCTCTTTTCCAACAAGAAAAACAACCGGCAAATTACCGGCTGTTTCTTGTGTTGCTTTAAGTTGAATAACGTTCATATTCTATTATTAAATGTCAAATTTAATTCCTTGTGCTAGCGGCAAATCAGTAGAATAGTTGAGTGTATTGGTTTGTCTACGCATATATGCTTTCCAAGCGTCAGAACCAGACTCACGTCCACCACCAGTTTCTTTTTCACCACCAAATGCGCCACCAATTTCAGCACCTGAAGTTCCGATATTCACATTTGCAATACCACAATCAGAACCTGTTTCACTCAAGAATTGGTGAGCTTCGCGTACGTTGTTCGTCATGATTGCAGATGATAAGCCCTGAACTACACCATTTTGAATGGCAAGAGCCTCAGTAACATCACCGCTGTATTTTAGTAAATAAAGAATTGGAGCAAATGTTTCTTCTTGAACAATCTCAAAGTGATTTTCAGCTTCGATGATACATGGTTTTACATAGCAACCACTAGCATATTCAGCGCCTTCTAGTTTACCACCTTTAACCAATACTTTTCCGCCTTCGGCTTTTGCTTTTTCGATAGCTGCCATGTATTTATCTACTGAATCTGTATCGATTACCGGACCAACATGATTGGTTTCGTCTAATGGATTTCCAATTTTCAATTGTCCGTAAGCTTTTACCAATGCATCTTTTACATCGTTGTAAACCGATTCGTGAACAATTAATCTACGTGTTGAAGTACAACGTTGACCAGCAGTTCCAACAGCACCAAATACAGCACCGATAACAGTCATGCGTAAATCTGCATCAGGAGTTACAATGATGGCATTGTTTCCACCCAATTCTAAGATTGATTTACCCAATCTTTTAGCAACAGCAACGCCCACTTGTTTTCCCATGCGGATTGAACCCGTAGCTGAAACCAATGGAACGCGTTTATCATTGGTCATCAATTCACCAATGTTATAATCACCATTAACAAGGCAAGAAATACCTTCAGGCATGTTGTTCGCTTCTAAAACCTCAGCTATTAACTTTTGACAAGCCACACCACAAAGAGGTGCTTTTTCACTTGGTTTCCAGATGGTGACATCACCACAAACCCAGGCTAAAGCTGTATTCCAACTCCAAACGGCTACTGGGAAATTGAAAGCAGAAATAATTCCTACAATTCCTAATGGATGATATTGTTCTTGCATGTGATGCAAAGGGCGCTCAGACTTGATTGTTAATCCGTATAACTGACGAGAAAGCCCAACAGCAAAATCACAGATATCAATCATCTCTTGAACCTCGCCCCAACCCTCTTGAAGGGATTTACCCATTTCAAAAGAAACAAGGCGTCCTAATGCGTCTTTGTTTTCGCGCAGTTTATCACCAAACTGACGAACGATATCACCACGAGCTGGAGCTGTTACACTTCGCCAAGAAAGAAATGCTTCTTGTGCTTTTTGTACAACTTGTTCGTATTCTTCAGGAGTTGTTGTTGAAACAGAAGCTATCACACTTCCATCAACAGGAGTTATTGAGTCAATTGATTTTCCGGATCCAAAAAAGTGCGATCCTGTAGATGTTCCTAAGTTGTTTGATTCGATGCCAAGCGACTTGAGTGCTTCGGCCATTCCATAATCTTTCGACATTACCTTTTAAATTTTTGGAGTTTATTAATTGGTACGTGCTCCAAAGGTAATAATCGTATGAGGAGAAAAGGGTTATTGGGATTGGAGTTTTAATTTGAGTTTTTCGAGTAACTCTTCTCTTTTAATGGGCTTAGAAAGATAGTCATCAAATCCACTGCTGATAAAGTTTTCGCGATCGCCAGCTAAAGCATAAGCTGTAGTGGCTATAATTGGAACACATGAATAATTTTCGAATTTTCGGATGCGTTTCAAAACCTCAACGCCATCTAGTTCATCGTCTCCTAAATTGATGTCCAGTAGAACGGCATCAAATTTATTTGAAGATATAAGCTCTAACGCCTCTTGGCCGTTTTGTGCTACCTCAACGGAATATTTATCTGACAAAAAACGATTTACAATAAATGCATTGATCTTGTCATCCTCCACTACAAGTACATTATATGTAGGCGTGTCCATCATGACAACAAAATTATAAGGATTATTGAATTGTGGAATTCATTGACAAAATAGTTGAAATTTAGTAATACATCATTGCTGAGCGTGGCTTCCAGATGTTTATCATTGTTACAAGTTTATGGTAAGGTCGGGGTATTCTAGTTTAATACGTTTTATTCAACTTTTCAGCGATTTAGTTTTGCTAAATCTCT
>CAJWSQ010000135.1 GCA_913045895.1 uncultured Flavobacteriales bacterium
TGATTGATGAAGGAGCAAAAGCTAACTTAACCGTATTCGATCCATTTGAAGAATTCACTCAAGGTAAATTGGTCTCTAAATCTCAGAACAATCCAGCTATTGGCAAAAAACTAACAGGAATGGTTGTTAAAACCGTTTACTAGAGTTTAATCTGAAGTTGGTCGTAAGCTATTTCAACATGAGGAGGTAATTCTTTCGATACTTCATCATGCAATCCCATTTGGTGACTCAGATGCGTTAGGTAAGCTTTTTCTGGCTTTAACTCTTCAATCATTTCCAATGCTTCATCTAATGTGAAGTGCGAAATGTGTTTTGATTTTCGGAGCGCATTAATCACCAATACCTTAGAACCTTTGATTTTCTCTTTCTCTTCAGGAGCAATAAAATTCGCATCGGTGATGTAGGTGAAATCTTTAATTCTAAATCCTAAAACCGGCAATTTATAATGCATCACCTGAATGGGTGTTACCTGAATTCCTTCAACCAGAAATGGGTTGTTATCTATCGTTTCTAAATGAATCTCAGGAACGCCAGGATATTTAAAATCAGAAAAAGCATAATGAAAATCACGCTTTAGAGCTTCTTGCACACGTTCGGTTGCATACACATGCATTTCCTTTTTCTGCACAAAGTTGAATGCTCTGATATCATCTAACCCTGCAATGTGATCTTTGTGCTCGTGCGTAAATAAAACCGCATCTAAATTCGATACGTTTTCACGCAGCATTTGGTAACGAAAATCGGGACCTGTATCAACTACCAATCGCTTCCCATCAACCTCAACCATTATGGATGAGCGCAAACGTTTATCTTTTGAGTTGGTTGATTGACAAACTTCACAAGGACATCCAATTACGGGTACTCCCTGCGAGGTTCCTGATCCAAGTATTGTTACAATCACTTTAATTGAGCCTCTTTGCTGTAAATGCTTTTCAAACACTCAACAGCGTATTCTACATCTTCTTTGGTTGTATATCTACTGAATGAAAAACGCACATTTGGTCGCTCTACATTCGAGTTTTCAAGTGCGCGTAAAACGTGAGATCCTTTATTACTTCCAGACGAACAAGCACTACCGCCTGAGCATGCAACCCCCATTAAATCTAAGCTAAACAAAAGCATAGATGCTTTTTGAGTTGCAGGAAGTTGCACATTTAAAACAGTATATAAAGATTGCTCACTTTGAGAACAAGCTCCGTTGAATTGAACCTCTGGAAACTCTGCTTTTAGCAATGAGATCATGTGATCTTTTACACCTTGCACATGTGCTTGATGTTCTTCAGCATGTTCCCAAGCCATTTCCATTGCTTTTGCCAAGCCAATGATTCCGTATACATTCTCGGTACCACCACGCATTTCACGTTCTTGAGCACCTCCATGAATCAATGGCTTAATTCGGATATTCTTGTTTACATACAAAAATCCAACACCTTTTGGTCCGTGTAATTTGTGAGCTGCGCAAGTTAAAAAGTCAACATCAAGCTGACTCAAATCGAATTTGTAGTGCCCCATAGTTTGCACGGTATCGGTATGGAAATACGCTCCATATTGGCGACACATGGCTGAAACTTTATCTAGTGGCAACAAATTTCCGATTTCATTATTGGCATGCATCAACGAAACCAAGGTTGGTTTTTCGTCTTTCAATAATCCTTCTAAATGTGCTAGATCCACACATCCATCAGGAAGTAATTTAACGAAATCCAATTCTATTTGACCTTGATTCTCTAAATCTTCAACGGTATGCAAAACTGCATGGTGCTCAAGCGGAGAAGTGATTACTCTTTTTACACCCAAATCGCGAACAGAGCCTAAAATGGCCATATTATCAGCCTCGGTTCCACCAGAAGTAAAGATGAGTTCACCAGGAGTAACATGCAACATCTTGGCAATCTTTCTTCGAGCCATCTCAATCTTACCCTTCACTTCTCTACCGAATGAATGGGTTGATGATGGATTCCCAAAAGAATCACGAAGTACTACTGCCATTGCATCGAAAACTTCGGGTGCCAATGGTGTGGTAGCTGCATTATCCAAATAAACTCGTTTACTCATTACTATTTGCTTTTGATAATTTCTTTAATGTCTGAAATTATTTTTTGGGCTAAGCTGTTGGCAGTTGTGTGGCTTTCGCTTTCAGTATAAATTCGAATGATTGGTTCGGTATTCGATTTACGAAGATGAACCCATTCTTTATCAAATTCAATTTTCACTCCATCAACCGTGTTGATTGGATAGTTATGATAGTGCTTTTGAATCTCAGCCAAGATGTAATCTACATCAATTTCTGGAGTCAATTCAATTTTGTTTTTAGAAATATGATAATTCGGATACTCAGCACGTAAAGCACTTACCGAACCTCCATACTTAGCAAGCTGCGTTAAAAATAAAGCAACGCCTACCAAAGCATCACGACCGTAATGCAATTCTGGATAAATGATTCCTCCATTACCCTCTCCACCAATTACAGCATTTACAGCCTTCATTTGTGTAACTACGTTCACTTCTCCTACAGCACTTGCAGTGTATTCTTGTCCGTGATTTTCAGTTACATCTCTTAAAGCACGAGTACTGGAAAGGTTTGAAACAGTATTACCTGGCGTATTACTCAATACGTAATCTGCTACCGCTACTAACGTGTATTCTTCGCCAAACATCTCACCGTCTTCACACACAAAAGCCAATCGATCTACATCTGGATCAACTACGATACCCAAATGAGCTTTCGACTTTTTCACCATTCTTGAAATCTCAACTAAGTTTTCAGGAAGAGGTTCTGGGTTATGAGGAAAGTGTCCGTTTGGTTCGCAGAATAGCTCAACAACTTCATGCACTCCAAGAGCCTCAAGCAACATCGGAATTGCAATTCCACCAGTTGAATTTACGGCATCTACAACTATTTTAAATTTAGCGTCTTTAATTGCTTTTACATCAACCAAAGGCAATTTCAAAACAGCATCTATGTGTTTTTGAATGTAATCAGGATCTTCTGATACGTCACCCAAGTGATCAACTTTAGCGAATGAAAATGCATCTTGATCGGCAATGCTCAACACTTCTGCTCCATCATTTGCAGAAATAAATTCGCCTTTTGCATTTAATAATTTCAATGCATTCCACTGCTTTGGATTATGGCTAGCCGTAAGGATAATTCCACCCTGTGCGTTTTCCATTGGAACAGCAACCTCAACCGTTGGTGTTGTACTCAAACCTAAGTTTACAACATCAATGCCTAAACCTTGAAGGGTACCTAAAACCAAATGCTCAACCATTTCACCTGAAATGCGAGCATCACGTCCTAAAACTAACTTCACCTTTTGATTTGGAAATTGAGCTTGAATCCAACTTCCATATGCAGCTGTAAATTTCACTACATCTACAGGTGTTAAACCTTCTCCGGGTGTTTCACCTATAGTTCCGCGTATACCGGAGATTGATTTTATAAGGGTCATAATTATTCAGATAATTTGTGCGACAAATATAATTGTATACTTCAACTATCGAGTGACACTATTTGAACGTTTATAACGTATATAGCATTTGTTGATTAGTATGTGGAAAAGTCGGTCAACAACAAATCAAAGCCGCAAACCTATTTCCTACCTTTGAGAATAAGCTAATTTCGCAGCGCACATGAAAGAGAACTTCGAATCGTTTTTTCCTCAGGGAAATTCCAAAGAACTCATCGATCGGTATGAAGAAATGATCGCTAGCGGACATCAATATTTCTTTGATATTGAAGAGTTTGAGGAATTAATTGACTACTACATGGAAGAACGCGCAAACCAACAAGCGTTTGAAGTTTTATCCATGGCTAAGAGTCAGCATCCTTCTACCAGTGACTTGGTAATTCGTGAAGCTGAACTACTCGCATCAACCAATAGATTTAAAGAAGCTTTAGACGTTTTAACTCGTTTAGAGTCATACGAAAGATGGAACGTTGATTTGTTCTTGACCAAAGCTTCAATCTTAAGTCAGAGCGGTTTAAACAAAGAATCTATTGAAGTGTTAAAACACGTGCTTACCATTGCTGATGCAGATGAGCTAGATGAAGTTTGTATTAACATTTCATTTGAATACCAAAATATTGAAAAGCCAGAGATGGCTGTTGAATACCTCAAGAAAGCATTAGATTACAACTTGGGAAACGAAGAAGCCTTGTATGAATTAGCTTATTGCTATGACCTGACTGGCGATTCGATTGATGCCATTGAAACATTCCAAAAAGTAATTGATGCAGATCCATACTCTTACCATGCTTGGTATTGCTTAGGCAATGTATACATGCAATTAGAGCAAACACAAAAGGCAATTGAAGCTTACGATTATTCGGTTGTTATTCAAGAAGACTTTGCTTCTGGATACTTCAACAAAGCCATGTGTTACATCCAACTTGAAGAATATGACAATGCTATTGAGCAGTTTCATGAATCGCTCAAACATGAACTAATTGACTCAATTTGTTTGTTTTACATAGCCGAGTGTTACTTTAAAATGGAAAACCTGCACCAAGCAGAAGTGTATTATCACAAAGCTTTGGCTAAGGATAATAGATTGATTGATGCTTGGTTGGGAATGGCTTTGGTTTTACAAAGTGAAAGCCGTTTTATTGAAGCAATGCACCACGTTAAAACCGCCATTGATCTTGAACCAAATCATGCTGAAGCTTGGATTTTGCAAGCTGAAATTAATGCAGATCTTGGTTTCATTGAAGAAACCATGGTTGGTTACGAAAGAGCAATAGAGTTGGGGAATAACGAACTTGGTGTTTGGCTAAATTACACGCATCATCTATTTAACAACGACTTAATAACTGAAGGCGAATCTGTAATTAGCAGAGCCTTTGAAGCGCTCCCCAATGAGAGTGAAATTTATTATAGATTTGCCGCGTATTTATTGAAGAACGGGCAAATCAATGATGCAGAAGATATAATGGAGATCGCCCTAGGAATGGATAGAGAAAAAGCCGAAACGCTTTTTGAATATTATCCTGAGGCAAACCTTTACACTTCCATTGTTGAGCTCATTAACAATTACAACTGATTTAGATGAACTTTGATTTAACATACCTTCCTGAACGCACTAGCAAACCAAGGGAAAAAGGTATCGCAATGATGATGGATAAAGGGTTAAGTAATACCCAAACAGAATACATCATTGGCGCTTGTGGCGACCTAATAGATTACGTGAAATTTGGTTTTGGTACTAGCTTTATTACCAAAAACTTAAAAGTAAAGTTGGCTTTGTATCGCGAAGCTAATATCAAATGTTACTTAGGTGGAACTTTATTTGAAGCTTTCATTGCTAGAGGAATGTTTGATGATTACCGCAGAATGCTAGATAAATTAAATCTAGATGTAGCAGAAGTTTCTGACGGTTGTATTCGCTTAGATCAAGATACTAAGTTAGAGTACATCTCTAAATTGAGCGAGCAAGTAACTGTTCTTTCTGAAGTTGGAAGCAAATCAACTGATAAGCAAATTACTGAAGAAGAGTGGATCAAAAAAATGACTTCTGAATTGGAAGCAGGATCATACAAAGTAATTGCTGAAGCTCGTGAGAGTGGAACAATCGGTATTTACGATTCAACTGGTGGTGCTAAAACAGATATGATTCAACATATTTCCAATGAAGTTGGTCAAGCTAACGTTATTTGGGAAGCTCCTCAAAAAGCACAACAAGTTTGGTTTATCAACCAATTTGGTGCAAACGTAAACTTAGGTAACATCTCTCCAGAGGAAGTTATTCCTTTAGAAACACTTCGTTTAGGATTAAGAGGCGATACATTCTTTAACTTTTTACCAGAAGAAATCAAGAACAAATACCTATGAATCTAAAATCTATTTCAGCCCAGGAGTTAAAATCCAGACTGGAATCAGGTGAGCAGATTCAGGTCATTGATGTTCGTGAACCCTATGAATACTCATGGGAAAATTTGGGTGCTTTAAATATCCCAATGGGTGATATTTTAGAGCGAGTTGAAGAATTACCAATTGACGGAATTGTGGTTGTTCACTGTCAAAGTGGGCAACGTGCAACTGCCGTTTGCGAAGCATTAGAAAGACTACACAAAAGAATAAACATCTACAACCTAGATGGTGGATACCAAGCTTGGTTAGACGTAATGGGTAAATCCCAAATTTCTCTATGAAAAGATCATTGAAAGACTACGCCTTTGTCACGCTTAAAGGTATTGGCATGGGCGCAGCAGATGTTGTGCCAGGTGTTTCTGGTGGAACAATTGCCTTTATTACTGGTATCTACGAAGAGTTAATTGATACTTTAAAATCTATCGATTTAAGCTTAATTCAAACGCTAAAAAACGATGGAATAAAAGGTGCTTGGAATGCTATTAACGGTAATTTCCTTGTTGCTCTTTTTCTAGGAATCGGAATCAGTATTCTTTCATTAGCCAAAATTATATCTCACACTTTAGCTACTTACCCAGTTTTAATCTGGAGTTTCTTCTTCGGGTTAATTATTGCTTCAGCCATTGTAATTGCTGGAAAGATTAAAAGCTGGAATGTTGGAAGCGTTATCTCTTTGATTGTTGGGGCTGTTATAGCCTACTACATAACGGTTGTTGCTCCAGCAGAAACGCCCAATGCGACATGGTTTGTTTTCATCAGTGGAATGATTGCCATTTGCGCTATGATTTTACCAGGCATTTCAGGTAGTTTCATTCTGTTATTGATGGGTAAATACAAATACGTATTGGAAGCCATCTCTAACTTCGACATCAAAGTGATAGTAACATTTGCAGCAGGATGTGTGGTTGGTTTATTAACCTTTTCTCACGTTTTAAGCTGGATGTTCAAAAAGTATCACGATCTAACAGTTGCTCTACTTACTGGATTCATGATTGGCTCATTAAACAAAGTATGGCCTTGGAAAGAAACCATTTCATTTAGAACCAATAGCCACGGTGAGCAAGTGCCTTTCATCCAAGAAAATATTTCTCCGTTCAATTACGATGGCGAGCATTTTTTAGTGGGGGCAATTGTACTTTGTGTTGTAGGTATTGTACTTGTTCTTGGATTAGAGAAATTAGGAAAACACAACCAATCAATTTGAAACGATACGGTTTAATCGGTAAAACACTCAAACATTCTTTTTCTCCGGATTACTTTTCTCGGAAATTTTCTGATTTACAAATTGATGCTACTTATTCAGCTTTTGAGTTAGCTAGTATTCATGAGGTTTCTGATTTACTCAAAGAACCACTGAACGGATTAAACGTAACAATTCCTTACAAAACAGAGATTATTCCGTTTTTAGATCAACTTTCAGATGAAGCAAAAGCCATTGGAGCTGTTAATACCATTGCATTTAGAAATGGAAAAACGTGGGGCTTCAATACGGATGCTCCTGGGTTTTGGAATGACTTAAACCCACTACTTAACTCATCACATAAAAAGGCTTTAATCTTTGGAACAGGCGGAGCTTCAAAAGCAGTTCAATATGCCTTGAGTCAAAATGGAATTGACTTTAAATTAGTATCTAGATCTGCGGGAGATCTCACATATCCTGAGCTAAGTGATTTTCAAGAAATCGAAAATTACACCATTTGGATTAACACAACTCCAATTGGAATGTATCCTGAAATCGAGAAGTGTTTAGACCTACCCTATTCCAAATTAACAGAACAACATGTTGTTTACGATTTAGTATACAATCCCGAGGAAACTCTTTACTTAAAGAAGGCAAAAGAGCAAGGGGCTATAACTAAAAATGGCTGGGGAATGCTAATCAATCAAGCGGAAGAGAGTTACAAAATCTGGACTGCAGATTAATCAATCTTCAAATCTATTAACTCTAAGTATGGCTCTAATTTATTGGGAGAATTCACAACCTCAATCCAAGTAACTTGCGCATATCCTACCTGACACCAAACCTCAACGTAAAATCCAAATATGCCATACAAGTGAACTTGATAGGTTCCCGAATATCGAGATGTCATGTAAGTCCCTTTATCTTTTAAAAGGGTATATCTGTTGTATAAAGATTCATTTTACCTTGATGTGTTTATTCATTGAATATGTTTCTCTAGGCTTGTCTCTTCTACCAGTTAACTATTCTAATGAACACATATTTTAAACTATTTCATCATT
>CAJWSQ010000136.1 GCA_913045895.1 uncultured Flavobacteriales bacterium
TCATTTACATCATCAGCCATTCCAGCCATTTCCAAAGCTTTCCAGCCTCTGTTTGATAAAGCTAAGTTGATGGATTTCCCACCTTTTAACTCCACGTTGCGCAAGTCAGGTCGGCTTTCGTAGATTTCAACCTGATAGCCTTTTTGGGCCATTAATACCGCTTGAAGTGATCCAACCAATCCGGCTCCTACAATCACAATTTTTTCCATAATGGCGAGGTTTTTATTTGTCTATTTTTTTCTTGAAATACCTTCCTCCTTTGGGTGGTTTCACGCTTTTGCGAATTCCCATTCGTGCAATTACAATTCCCACGATTAGTAAACCAAATATGAGGAGGACGTCTTTCATGATGCTTGTTCTAATATTTTTCCAAATCGGTACACATCCATAAACGAATTGTACATCGGTACAGGTGCAACTCGAATTACGTTGGGTTCGCGCCAATCAGCAATAACACCATTTTGAGTTAAGAAATCAAACAGCTCTTTTCCTTTACCATGACATAAAATAGAAAGCTGACATCCTCGCTCTTCAGGGTTAGTTGGAGTGATGATTTCAAAACTTACATCACCACTTTTTTCTGACACTTGCTGAATGACATATTCCAAATATCCAGTGAGTTTAACAGCTTTTTTACGCAAGTTGTTTATTCCAGCTTTTTGGAAAATATCTAATGCGGCTTTGTGAATGGCCATTGCAAAAACAGGAGCGTTACTCAATTGCCACGATTCTGCTGTTGGAATGGGGTTAAATCCTTTTTCCATTAAGAAGCGTGTTTCTTTGTCTTGTCCCCACCATCCCGCAAAACGAATCAGGTTTTTGTTGGTAACGTGCTTCTCATGAATGAATGCACCAGAAATACTTCCAGGCCCTGAGTTGAGGTATTTGTATGAGCACCAAGCTGCAAAATCAACACCCCAATCATGCAGTTTCAGAGGAACGTTTCCAGCTCCGTGAGCTAAATCCCAACCTACTTTTGCACCAATTTCATGACCGGCTTTCGTAATGGTTTCCATATCCCAAAGTTGACCGGTGTAATAATTGACACCGCCAATCATGATTAAAGCAATCTCGTCTTTATGATCTTCAATTGCCTTTAGGGTATCTTCTAACCTGATGGTGTGTTCGCCTTCGCGTGGATGCAATTCAATAAGTGCATCTTCTGGCTGATAACCGTGAAAGCGTACTTGGCTTTCTAAAGCGTATTGATCACTCGGAAAAGCCTTTCCTTCACACAAGATTTTATAACGTGAGCCGTAAGGTTGGTAAAAGCTAACCATCAACAAATGAAGATTGGTTGTTAAACCATTCATAGCAACTACTTCCTCAGGTTTTGCACCAACCAATTCAGCCAGCGGATGCGTGAACAATTCATGATAACTGAACCATGGGTTTTTAGCATCAAAGTGTCCTTCTACACCGTGTTTGGCCCAGTCATCAAGCTCTTGCTCTAAAGCTGCTTTTGCTGTTTTGGGTTGTAATCCTAATGAGTTTCCGGTGAAGTAAATACAAGGCTCACCGTTGTGTTGTGGAAATAAATATTGTTCTCTGTATGCTTTAAGCGGATCTTGTTCGTCTGCTTGCTTCGCAAATTCCTCTGAAAATGAATATTCCATGTTTTGATCATTAAATTGACAAAACTCTGGCATAAAAAAGCCGCGTCAATTACTTTCTTTGCAGCCAAAAGTAATTAATTCAAAAAGCTAGATATGCTTAATCGATCTAAATCAGAGTCACTATTTGAGACGGCTAAAAAATATTTTCCGGGTGGAGTTAATTCGCCAGTTCGTGCATTTAAAAGTGTAGGCGGAGCACCTTTATTCATAGAAAAGGGTGAAGGCTGCTACCTTACAGATGCCGATGGAAATCAATTCATTGATTTTTGCTGTTCTTGGGGACCGCTAATTTTGGGTCATGCTAATCCAAATGTGGTTTCAAAAGTGAATGAAACGGTTGCCAACGGAATGTCTTTTGGTGCTCCAACGGTATTGGAAAATGAGTTAGCTGATTTGATTTTAAGCAATCACAAATACATTGATAAAATCCGATTTGTGAATTCGGGAACCGAGGCTACAATGAGTGCCATTCGTTTAGCTAGAGGTTTTACCGGAAGAGATAAAGTGGTGAAATTTGAAGGTTGTTATCACGGTCACGTAGATTCACTTTTAGTAAGTGCAGGTTCTGGATTGGTAACACTTGGTAATTCATCTTCAGCTGGTGTTCCTGAAGGAACAGTAAACGACACCATCGTTCTTCCGTTGAATCATAAAGAAGCGGTTGAAGAAGCTGTAAAGACATACAAAGATCAAATTGCTTGTATCATTTTAGAGCCAGTTCCAGCGAATAACGGTTTATTATTACAGGATAAAGAGTTCTTGATGTTCTTGCGCGAAATCTGTACTCGAGAAGGCATTTTATTATTCTTTGATGAGGTGATTTCTGGTTTCCGTGTTGGTTTTGAAGGTGCTGCTGGATATTACGATATTCAACCTGATTTAATGGCATTCGGGAAAATTATTGGTGGTGGAATGCCTGTTGGTGCGTATGCAGCTCGTGCTGAAATTATGGATCAAGTTGCTCCGTTAGGTCCAGTTTATCAAGCAGGAACTTTATCAGGAAACCCAGTTGCTATGGCAGCCGGAATTGCTCAACTTTCTGAGTGTTTGAAGCTGGGTTTCTACGAAGAGTTAGAAATGAAAACGGATATCTTCACACGCGAAATTCAAGCGTATGCTGATAAAAAAGGATATGCTTTCAGCATGCCACACATCGGTTCAATCTATTGGATTTCATTTACAAAAGATCAAATTCGCGAAGCTGCTCAAATTGATACTTCATCTATGGATAAATTCAAAGTATTACACGCTGAGCTATTAAGCCGCGGTGTATACATTGGCCCATCTGGATATGAAGTTGGCTTTATCAGCGAAGCGCACACCGATGAAGCCTTGAACAAAGCAGTTGAAGCTTTCCAAGAAGCTTTGGATGTTGTTTTTGGTTAGTTGCTCTCCAGTATGAGTTTATACTGATAAACGTAAAAACCACTAGTAATTCTTAAGATTACAAAGTTGTTTGTAGGAATATATTTTCTGAGGTCGAAGGTGACAACTTCGTTGGCTTCGACTTCAGTTTCAATTAACTCTTCTCCCAAATTGTTATAGCAATTAACTCTTACAAGAGAGTTTTCTACATCTCTTAAGTCAAGCTTTAATAAACCATTACTTGGGTTAGGGTAGACTTTTATTTTGGGGGCACTTATTTGGTTCAAACTAGAACTATCAATTGAGTAACTTATGTAATCAATCTCAAAACGTGAAGGAAATGGGGTTGATTCATCTGGTTGAAATTCTCCTTTTTGAATAGCTAGATTGAATATTAAATTAGAAAACTCATCTGGGAAAATAGCGTCCTCAATTATAGGGGTCATGGGCTTTATGGAATTACAACTTAGAGGTTGTCCATTTAGACTATAATATTTTGGACTCCATCTTTTTAATTCTCCATCTAAATACCATTCAATCGAAAAAGGGGTCCAAATAACTGTAAAAGTGTGAAACGATTGAGAAAAATCAGGTCCGTTATAATCTGAAAGGCACATATCGCCCTCTCGGTGAATAGTCATGTTGTGGGAGATAGTGTTGTCGTTCCAGAACTCGAATACATCTATTTCATGGTCATTTTTGAAGAAATCCTCTCCATACAACCAGAAGGCTGGCCAGAACCCTTTCCCACTAGGGATTTTACAACTTATTTCGAATTTTCCGTAGTGATATTGATCTACAGACCAAATGTTTGAAGATGAAAAATGAAAGGTTCTCAAGTTTTTAAGACCATCGTCAAGAATTTCATCTTCGGGTAACCAGTTTACAGCCTTTCTAGAAATAGTTTCTCTTTTACTAACAATAGCTCCAATTCCATCATTGATTTCGAAGTTTTCTAGTGAATTATATTCCAGGTGTTCCGCGCTTTTTAAAGCTCCCTGACCCCAAGGTTGGATTTGCCATCGATTTGTATCTATAGAATTAGAATCGAATTGGTCGATCCAAACGTTCGTCCAGTTTCTTGTTGGGCATTTAGGGGTAGTTGTAAGTATCGTTTTTATTCCCCTACATATGTTTTGAGAATACGCAATATTTGAGGAAATGATAAGTACATAGATTGTTAAATACCTAATCGCATTGGTATTTGATGATCTCGATGTTTGGGTTTTCAATAATGTAGATTGGTAAATGGTTGTCATCAATTACATATACTTTATTTGCCTTTGATAGAATCAAATTTAAATCATTTTGACTAGGGATATTTTCATAAGCAGTACATTCAGTGTAAAACATGGTTTCTATATAATGTTCTGCATTAAGAATTACATTATCACTGCTAGGGCTAGTTACTTTAGCCAAAGATTTAACTTGTTTAGACCATAAAGGTTCTAAATGTGGATTATTAAACGGTTTAATTCTTTCGACACTATATCTCACTGGTAAGGCTATGAGTAGTAATGCAATTATTTGATACCCGATCCTTTTGAATTTGTTCTTTTCAATTCTGGTTAATTCGATTAACCTCCAAAAGAAATATCCAGTCATTAAGAATATCGCTGGAGCCGTCAATAGGGTGTAGCCTTGCATTTTTGTTTTAGCAATGCTAAAAAAAACAAAAGGGATAATTATCCAAGTTGAAATGATGTAAATCGATATGTTAGATTTCCAGTTTCTTATGTTTTTAATGCCGTCTCCAATAAGCCAAATAAGTGGAATGTAAATTAATTCCCCATAAAGCATTCTCATTTTATCAAAGTGGTAAAAGAATGGAGCAGCATGTCCCTCAATTACTTCTGTAAGATGTTTTGAGTTAAAAAGTTGTTCCCATTTTGTTTCAAGAGGGTAATTAATTAGAGAATATACTTGCCAAGGTAGAGCTATGGTTATGCCGCTTATAACAATAGTAATCAATCCTTTAATTAGACCTAACGAGTTCTTTTTATCGTATTGATAAATTAAATAAATTGGAACTACAATTAGGGCTGGAAGCCATTTTGTAAGGATTGCTAATCCCATGAATATTCCAGCAATGATTTCATTTTTGAAACTCTTTTTTGAATTACTAATTGCGAAATAAATTGCTATTTCAATTAATACTAGGTATTGAGCATCGTAATGGTCTGTGGTTACTCTTCCCGCGCTTACTTCAAGTATTAATCCATGTATAGAATGTAGGCCTGCAGCTATGAATGCCACGTTTCTGTTAAAGAGTTTTTTACCAATAAGATATGTGAAGTATACTCCAGTTGTTGATAAAATCATTGTGGGTATTCTGTAAACCCACTCAGTGTTACCAGAAAAAGCAGAAGCAATGGACATTAGCCAAATCGGAAAAGGTTGTTTGTGTACCCAAATGTGATTACCTACCCAGTTTTTATAATCATATGGAAGTATTGGGTTTTCATAAAGTGTTGGCTTTAGGATGTGGTTTAGCGTGTTTTTTGCAACAAGTATGTGAAATCTTTCGTCCCAAGCATGTAAGAAAGGATCAATCATCATGTTTACACGCAACAATATTGCTGCTAAAAGAAAAAGAAATACAGAGTTGGTGTAGTTCTTTATTAAGTGTTGTTTCCATGAAAAATAGAAACAAATAACAATCGCAACAATTGTTGTTGAATTATAGATTATATCTGTCGATGAATTCAATTCTAATATGATCTTGTCGGCAAATATATCTGTTTATCTATGTCATTAACTAAAACAATGCATTCGCGACTTGTTGGATATTGTCGCTTTTGCCCATGGAATAATAGTGCAAAACAGGAGCGCCTTTAGCCATCAACTCTTTAGATTGCTGAATGCACCACTCAATCCCAATTTGATAAATCTCGTTGTTGTTTTTCGCTTGAAGAACAGCATCGGCTAAATCTTCAGGTATATCAATGTGAAATAAGTTGGGAAGTAAAGTCAACTGACGAGCTGTTGCAATGGGTTTTAAACCCGGAATAATCGGAATGGTGATTCCCTCAGCTCTACAGCGATCTACAAACTCAAAATACTTTTGGTTGTCGTAGAACATCTGAGTAACAATATACTCAGCACCTGCAGCAACCTTTTCTTTTAACCAATGAATATCTGATTTCAGATTCGGAGCTTCAAAGTGTTTTTCAGGATATCCAGCCACGCCAATACAAAAATCTGTTGCTGTTGAATTGATCAACTCTTCATCCAAATATTGCGCATTGTTTAGCTCAACAACCTGCTTCAATAAATCGATAGCATATTCGTGACCTTCGGTTTCAGCTCTAAATTGAGATTCAGTTTTGATGGGATCTCCACGAAGTACCAAAACATTATCAATTCCCAAAAAGTTGAGGTCGATTAATGCATTTTCAGTTTCTTCTTTAGTAAACCCACCACAGATTATGTGAGGCACAGCATCTACCTTGAATTTATTCATGATAGCAGCACAAATACCAACTGTTCCTGGGCGCTTGCGAATGCTTTTCTTTTCTAGAAGGCCATTGCCTCTGTCTTTGTAAACGTATTCCTCGCGGTGATAAGTAACATCAATAAAAGGTGGTTTGAATTCCATCAAAGGCTCGATAGAATTGAAAATACTCTGAATATTCTGACCTTTTAATGGAGGTAGAATTTCGAATGAAAAAAGGGTTTTGCCGTTTGCTTGGGCAATGTGTTCAGTAACTTTCATAATCTATCAATAACCTAATATTGGACGAAGCCATTTTTCAGCCTCTTCAATAGTCCAGTTTTTACGTTTTGCGTAATCTTCAACTTGATCTTTTCCGATTTTACCCACGTTGAAATAGCGTGACTCTTGATGAGAAAAATACCATCCGCTTACGCTCGCAGTTGGAGTCATCGCCATACTTTCAGTAAGTGAAACGCCAATGTTGTTCTCCGTTTGTAATAAATCGAAAATGATTCTTTTTTCAGTGTGATCAGGGCAAGCAGGATAACCAGGAGCGGGTCTTATTCCCGTGTATTTTTCACGAATCAAAGCATTGTTATCTAGACTTTCATGTGGCGTATAAGCCCAGAAATCTTTTCGAATGCGCTCGTGTAAATATTCAGCAGCTGCCTCAGCTAAACGATCGGCCAACGCTTTAATCATAATACTCGCGTAATCGTTGTGTTCTTTTTCAAATCGAGAGATGTGAGGCTCAATTCCAATTCCTGCGGTAACCGTAAATGCGCCAACATAATCGGTTTTATTACTTGATTTTGGAGCAACAAAGTCAGCCAACGATCGGTTTGGCTTTCCTTCTTTGGTTGCGTTTTGTTGACGTAACGGCTCAAATACCGCAATCTGATTTTGGTTCTCATCTAGAACTGCAATCGTGTTCTCATTAGAGTGAGCAGGGAACAAACCGAAGACAGCTTTTGCTTGTAACCATTTTTCTTGGATGATTTGATCCAACATGGCTTGAGCATCTTCGTAGAGTCTGGTGGCTTCTGTTCCAACAACTTTGTCATCTAAAATTTTCGGAAATCTTCCAAATAACTCCCATGAATGGAAAAATGGCGACCAATCGATGTAAGGTTTTAAGTCTCTCAGCGAAATATCGAAAGTGGTAACACCTAATTTCTTTGGAGTAGGAGGAGTGTAAGTTTCCCAATCAAATTGGAATTTATTTTGAGTTGCAGCTTTAAATGAAACTGTTTTTTGCTCGGTGTTTTTCAGTAAATATTGTTCTCGAAGTCGCTCGTACTCTTGTTGAGTATCTGTTAAGAACCCAGCTTTTCCTTCTTTAGAAAGCAAGCGTTCAACAACAGTTACAGAACGAGAAGCATCGGTAACATAAAGTGTTCCTTTGGTGTATTGAGGCTCAATTTTTACCGCAGTGTGTGCTTTTGAAGTTGTAGCCCCACCAATTAACAACGGAACTTTAAACT
>CAJWSQ010000137.1 GCA_913045895.1 uncultured Flavobacteriales bacterium
ACATTGAAGTAGTTAATTGACTTTGATCTGAAGTTTGCTGTAATTGTAACTCATAAACGTTATTTAAAGCAGAAAGCTTTTCATTAACTATCTTTAAGTTCTCAGCATATGAAGCGCCATCTTCATTAGTCACTTCCAACCCTGTTAATGCTACAGCAGCCTTATCATATAAGTCAGTCATTTCAGTAACTTTAGTAGAAGCTGAATTCATGCTATCAACCAATCCCTCAGTTGCATTAGAAACATGACTTAAGCTATTTAACTCACTTGCAGTTGAAGCTAATTTAGACATTCCTGTTCCCAAGCTTTCAATTAATTCAGGACCAATTTTAGCTTGTTCTAACATTAAGTCTAATTCTTGAGTTGTAGAAACGGCACCACCGCCTCCACCACCACCGCCAACACGGTTGATAGGCTCTCCATCATAATCTTCAGCTAATTCAGGATATACAATTGTCCAATCTGGATCTTCATGTATTGGTTCGAAAGCTGAGAAGAAGAAAATCAATGCCTCTGTCCCAAGTCCTAAAATCAACATGATTTCAGCTCCCGGGTAGTGCATTAGTTTGAAGAGTGCTCCAACAATTACAACAGCTCCACCAATACCATACACTTTGGCCATAAATTTCTTCCAGCTCTTACTACCAGGTCTAAATCCTGTTATTTCCTTGCCCATCTTACTTAAATTTAGATTTGTTTTTGGTTAAATAAATAAATCGATTAGGTTATAAAAAACTCTTAAAGAGGTGTTGTGTCCTACAGTCCGTCACCTTTGGCACGACCTAGATAGGTCATTACATTTCTGAAACCAATGTAACACTTAGCAGTATCTTGATATTCGTACGAGCGAACACCCGTCTGAATGTAATATCTAACGTCTTTCCATGATCCACCACGTATTACCTTTCTTTTGAATACAGGTAAATCGTTTTCCTCTGCATCAAATTGATAATCTGTATTTAAATCGTGTGCGAAATCATATGCAGACTCATCGTAAGCATTGCTTGTCCATTCGGCTACATTTCCAGACATACAGAATAAACCATAATCATTAGGTGAATATGAGTAAGCGTTTACTGTATGGAAACCACCATCATCAACGTAGTTACCTCTTAATGGTTTAAAGTTTGCTAAAAAACAACCTCTATCATTTCTAACGTATGGACCACCCCAAGGGTATGAAGATATATCCAACCCACCACGAGAAGCGTATTCCCATTCTGCTTCAGATGGTAAACGGAAGTCTTGAACCATTGGAACTTGAGCTCTATTCAAATATTGATTGAATAAATTGGTTCTCCATCTACTAAATGCGAATGCTTGTTTCCAAGTAACACCTACTACAGGATAATCATCATAAGCAGGATGCCAGAAGTACATATTTGTCATTGGCTCATTAAATGAATACGAAAAGTCTGCAACCCAACATAGAGTATCTGGATAAACTTCTACGATGTCATTCTTGATAAAGCTTGAACGATCTAGCCCTTCAGGCTCACCATATTGATGACGAGAACGACCTTTTGATGCTGCCATTCTGTAATCGATCCATGAATATTCGTACTTCAGTCTTCTAGTATCAATTTGCTTTAATCCATAGATACGTTCAGAAGGAGAATAGAACATAGGCTCAAGAGCGTCCATTACATCTTCATCATCAGTTTTCCATGGTATTTTAGCATACCAGTTAAGAATTGGCTCATCTAACTCACGACCATATTGATCCTCAAGTATCAAATACTCTTCTTCATCAACATCTGATAGCAGTGTCAAAGCCATAGAATCTCGAACCCAATGAACAAATTGACGATACTCATTATTGGTAATTTCAGTATCATCCATGTAGAATGCCTGAATTGACACAGTCTTCGCTTTGGAGACATGTGCATAAGGTACGTCCTGATCGTTTTCACCCATGATGAAACTACCCATAGGGACGTAAACCATTCCATAAGGATCTATATCATACCAGGCTGGCCTGTTTAAGACACCTGTTAACTGTCCGGTTTCTCGAACACCACAACTGGCAACTATTACCAGTAATGAAATAAAAAACAATAATCTTCTCATGCCGTGAGAGTTTTAAACCACAAATATAGCCAAGGATTTAATATGGCAATTTATAACGGTTTCGTGCTATATATATTGCAAATGATTATTAATGATTACAACCAACGTACTGTATGGTGACGCTGTACTTTTACTTTAGTACCTAAGCTGAAGCAATAGTTAACAAGTATTTCATGCGAGCCGGAACTGTGATTTCTAAGTTCAGAAGTTGTAACATCATACGAATATCCAACTCTTAACTTACCACCACCTACGCCTGTGCCTGGCATTTGTAAGTTAACACCAGCCATTGGTGCTACAGCATCTTGAAGTCTATAAGTCACACCAGCCCAAAACTTTTCTTGATATTCTCCAATAACACCTAGATCAAAAGTAGTTGACACAGCATCTGACTTAATAAACACATTTGGTTTTAAAGCAATGTCATTTGTTACATTATACTGGTAACCAGCCATTGCATAAAAGTGGCCAGCTACGCCATAACCAAAATCAATTGGCTGAGCACCCGGAACCTGCGGTCCTTCCGACTCTTCAAGATCAGGTGAAGTAATGTGAGTCAATGATAAACCTACATAGAATTTCTTAGGAACTTTGTAATACAAACCAAAGTCCATATCAAAAGCTGTTTGCTGAACCCCATTATCAGGAATAGAAGGGTCATCAACAAAATTGTCGACTGCGTTCCAATCATTTCCAATAGTTTTCTGCATCATACCAAGTGCAAACCCAGCACTAATCATTCCACCATTGTTACCCAATTTGTGACGGTAAGCATAACTTACTTTAACGTTCATGGTAGATTCTTGACCAAGTTGATCAGAAGACACAACCAATCCTGCGCCATGTTTTTGGCCCAACCATGGATCTTTAAATGACATATGACCCGAGAACTGATATGTTTCAGGTCGGCCATCAAAACCCACCCATTGCTGTCTGCCCACCAGAGTTGCACATATTCCGTCATTGCTTCCAGCTACGGCAGGGTTGGCATATAACCTATTAAAATAGGTTTGGGTAAATTGAGGATCTTGTTGCGCAAACGCAGTAGATCCGGCTAATAATAGTGTTGCTCCAAGTAAAAGTTTCTTCATATGAAACAGGAAGATTTAGTATGCTAGCTTTAAAAAAGCCTCGCTAAATTAGTCATTTTATCAAACTATCAAAATTTTTATTCACAATGGACTATGAATTAATGACCTTGTGTTTGATAAAATTCTGTGTTTTCTACAAAAATTTCTGATAGGTTTTGAACCAAAGCTCTGGCACTTGATCTTGACAAGCTTCAGTGTAATCATCATAAGAACAAGGAACTAATTGATGTCTCTTATAAGTGTTTGACTTTTTACCAGGGAATGGAACCTTCATCCACCACCTATCACTTTTCAAACTTTTAAAAAATATCAGGTCTTCTTCTTCATGAGACACGTGTACACGGTATCTTACATAATTCTTATCTCCTTCACTTGGGATATCCTTTTTACGGCTGTTAACCCCTTCAACAAAATACCAAATCAACTGAGCGATCAACTGAGCCGTTTGTTGATTAGGGTCTTCAAAGGCATTATATTCATAAAAACCTATTGAGCTTACTTTATCACTGATACCTGCATATCTAATTATTCTGCAAGCTTCATCGCCAGTTAAACCGTTGGGCGTGCTATTCCCACAACCTGGAGCATCGCTATTTTTAACAGCACTAATATCAAAACTAACCACATCAACATTACGCATGAGTGGCTCTACTTTTTTAATATCTTCTCTGATTGCACCCAATCGCTGATGATCGAAATACAATTTATCGATCAGATCCATCGTATCTTCAGCTACAAAATAACTTTGGTAGGCTATGTTGGTATAGTTGAATAAGAAGTTGGGTTGATGTAGTAAGATTTTACTTAAAAATGTATCTGATGATAAATCGGATTGAAGGCTTTCTCCTAAATCAAATTTACGATCAACTGTTAAGAGATTAATTACTTGCTCTAAATCTTCATAAGCCAAATAATTAGCATACGTAAGATCTTGACTACCTCCTATTAGAACAGGAATATGATCTCGCTTTAGTAGATAGGAACTAACTGCACTAACAGCATGGTATGAATCATCTATTGAATCACCTTCAAGGATATTACCTAAATCTATTATAGGCATATCGAAATATGGCAATCTGTGTAATTGGTAAAGCCATTTACGTATAACATCAGGTCCAGTTGAACAGCCTTGATTGTTGACTGCGCCACGCTCTTCCTGAACTCCAATTAACACAATAGACGGTTTGGCCTCGATTAACTCGGGCTGAAAATCTTCCGTGTGGAATTGAGTAGTGCTACCTAATTGACTTTTACTAAAGTCCTCATTGGAATACTCCAGAGGCTGAAAGTAAAATCCTATCTCCATTTATTTTTTCTTAGTGCTTGACTTTTTCTTTGGGGTAGATTTTGCAAGTTCAAGGCACTCTTCTAAAGTAAGGGTTTCAGGGTCTTTATCTTTCGGAATTTTTACATTCTGGCGTCCAAATTTAATATAAGGTCCGTATCTACCCTTCAAAATTCGAACTTTATCGTTTTCGTCAAACGTTTTTATGATGCTTGCCGCGTCTGCTTTACGTTTCTCTTCAATCAATTCGATGGCTTTTTCTAAACCAATTGACATCACATCTTCGCCTGAATCTTTTTTAATTGAAACGAACATGCTTTTGTGACGAACGTATGGCCCAAAGCGACCAATTGATGCAGATACTTTTTCTCCTTCAAACTCACCCAACTCACGAGGAAGTTTGAATAATTCCAATGCATCTTCTAGCTTAATATCTTGAATACTCTGATCTGCTCTTAATGATGCAAATTTTGGTTTCTCTTCATCTGAAGATTCTCCTATTTGAACCATCGGGCCAAAACGGCCAATTCGAGCATAAACTGGTTTTCCTGAATCCGGATCTTCTCCTAACAGTCTTTCACCTGTTGCTCTTTCTGACGTTTCGAGTGTATGTTCAACATTATCGTGGAACGGATGATAGAATTTATCAATCATTTCATTCCACTTCATTTGCCCTTGAGCAATATCATCAAATTCTTTCTCTACAGAAGCTGTAAAGTTATAATCTAAGATTCTTTCAAAATGATCGATCAAGAAATCATTCACAACCATTCCTATGTCAGTTGGGAACAATTTGTTGCGTTCTCTTCCTGTAATCTCAGTTTTGGTTTCTTCTTTAACCTTTCCACCAACTAAAGAAATCACTTGATAGTCACGTGGAGTTCCTTCTGTTTCTTTCTTCTCAACATATCCTCTTTTCTGGATTGTTGTAATGGTTGGAGCGTATGTAGATGGTCGACCAATTCCTAACTCTTCTAGTTTTCTTACTAAACTAGCTTCAGTATATCGAGGAGGATGATTTGAAAAACGCTCAGTTGCTGTTAATTCTTCCAGTGAGAGTTTCTCTCCAACTTTCATTGGAGGAATAATTCCTGAGTCTCCATCCTCATCTGCCTCTTCATCGGTAGATTCTACATACAATTTCAAGAAACCATCAAATTTGATTACTTCACCTTTAGCTACAAATTTGAAATCAGAATTATCAATTCCTATGGTTAAAGTTGTTCTTTCTAATTCAGCATCGGCCATTTGAGTAGCCAATGTTCTTTTCCAAATCAAATCGTATAGACGAATCTCATTTCTTTCACCAGAAGTTTCAGACAACTCTAAGTTGGTTGGACGAATAGCCTCGTGAGCTTCTTGTGCTCCTTTAGCTTTATTTGAATACCTTCTATTTTTAAGGTATTTATCGCCAAACATTTTTGGAATAACTTCTTTACTTGAATTGATAGCTGTATCACTCAAGTTGGTGCTATCCGTTCTCATATAGGTGATTTTCCCAGCCTCATATAAACGCTGAGCTACCACCATGGTTTGAGTTACTGAGAAGCCTAATTTACGGGATGCTTCTTGTTGTAATGTTGATGTTGTGAAAGGAGCTGCCGGTGTTCTTTTACCAGGCTTTTTATCTAAACTATCAACTGTAAAGTTTGCCTTGTTGCAGTTATTTACAAACTCACTCGCTTCTTTTTGTGTTTTGAAGCGGTGATTCAATTCTGCTTTTAGCTTTTTACCCCCACCTAAATCAAATTCTGCAATTACACGAAAAGCTGATTCTGCATTAAAGGCTTGAATTTCACGTTCGCGCTCAACAATCAATCTAACAGTAACCGATTGTACACGACCAGCACTTAACGATGGTTTCACTTTTTTCCACAGTACTGGAGAAAGCTCAAAACCCACCAATCGATCTAAAACTCTACGCGCTTGCTGTGCATCTACCAAAGCACCATTAATCGTACGCGGATTTTCAATTGCACGTGTGATTGCCGGTTTGGTAATCTCGTTAAAAACAATTCGCTTAGTAGTATCTTTATTCAATCCAAGAACTTCCGCTAGGTGCCATGAGATAGCTTCCCCTTCGCGGTCCTCATCCGTTGCTAACCAAACCGTATCCGATTTCTTAGCCAATGATTTTAGTTCAGTGATCACCTTTTTCTTGTCGGGCATCACTTCATAATGAGGCGTAAACCCATTTTCAACATCAATAGCAAGACCTTTCTTAGCCAGATCTCTTACGTGTCCAAAACTGGATTTCACCACGTAATCTTTCCCAAGATATCCTTCTATTGTTTTTGCTTTTGCAGGTGACTCGACTATAACTAAATTCATACTAATTGCTTCGATTTTGGTCTTGGAATAGATAATCTAAGGTTGGCAAAATAAGCGAAACTCATTTAATCCACCCCCAATACCTATATATGTTTTTGAAAACAACATCATTCTTTAACAAAAGTTTGAGTATGTCATTTTGGCATTTTGCGCTTAAATTTTCGCTACTTTTGCGCTCCAATCAGATAGATCAATGGAAGGATTACACGAAGGAAATAAAGTGATTGACGAGTTAAAGCAAGGTGAAGCAACCATGGTTACACCAACTGAAGATGGACTAAAAAGGAAGTTATACATCGAAAGTTACGGTTGTCAAATGAACTTTGCTGATAGTGAGGTTGTAGCTTCTATCATGGCTAACAATGGTTATGAAACAACACCAAGTTTAGAGAATGCTGATGTTGTTTTATTGAATACTTGCTCTATTCGCGATAACGCAGAACAACGTGTTCGAAACCGATTAACTCATTTCAAAAAGAGTAAAACTGACAATCCGAATTTAGTAGTTGGAGTTTTAGGCTGTATGGCTGAACGCTTGAAATCTAAATTATTGGATGAAGAAAAATTGGTTGACATTGTTGCTGGGCCTGATGCATATCGTGATTTACCAGACCTGGTTCTTGAAGTTGAAGATGGAAGAAAAGCAGTTAACGTTTTACTTTCAAGAGAAGAAACTTACGCTGATATTACCCCAATCCGTTTAGGGCAAAATGGTGTAACAGCATTTATCTCAATCATGCGTGGTTGTGATAATATGTGCTCGTTCTGCGTAGTTCCATTCACTCGTGGCCGTGAAAGAAGTCGCGACCCTGAATCAATTGTAAAAGAAGCAAAAGAGTTGTTTGACTTAGGCTATAGAGAGGTTACTCTTTTAGGTCAAAACGTAGATTCATACCGTTGGAATATGTCTAGCAAAGGACGTATCAAAGACGAATCAAAACCAACTACCAATTTTGCTGAGTTGATGGAAATGGTAGCTCAAGTTTCTCCTGAGTTACGTATTCGTTTCTCAACATCGCATCCTAAAGATATGACTGATGACGTGCTTCACGTAATGGCTAAGTACGACAACATTTGTAAATACATTCACTTACCTGTTCAGTC
>CAJWSQ010000138.1 GCA_913045895.1 uncultured Flavobacteriales bacterium
GTAACATCTTCAGGGTTTGCAATTGCAGCGCGATTTCTACTTGTTTTTGCGGCTTGAAGGACATCAAAATCTATTTCGATGTTATTTTCCTCTGGCCAAACCTGTTCTCTTGCTGAATTACTGCTATTTGAATATTCGCCATCAGGCGTTATAACCAACGGAATTTCATATTCGTAATAGTTATTTGTAAAGTCTGAACCTAGCCGTATAAATGCCGTAACCTCTCCATCTTGGACAGGAGTTGCACCATTGCTGGATTCTGCATGGACAAACATTTTGAGCTTGCCATAATTCCGTATATCTAAATCAAGTGATTTGTATGCCGCCCGGGCATCACCGTCTCTTAACCCACAGACACTTGCTGAAAGAGATTGCTCATTTAATTGCTGTAAATTAGTTGTACCAACATTTATTTCTCTTTCAATTCCCGGAGGGAGTACGTAGTTTACAGGCTGTTTGTCGCTATTCTCTTCGATGTTTACAGCTTGAACTACAAAAGAAGTTGATTCATCTTCTTGAATATAATCACCCGGACTCTCTAAACTTCCTTCATACCTTCTCCACTCACCACGTACAAGTTCTAATCTGGCAAAACGTAATACTAGTGGGTGTTCAAATCCTTTCATGAACATACGCATGAATCGGATAGATCTGAAATCAGCAATATTATTTATCGACTGTCCATCGCTAACAGGAATTCTGAATAAGTACCAATCAATATCTCTTACTCGGCCATCAGGGGTTTGTCTTTGTGTTTGCTGAACATCAACTATGTAGTTATTCCCCACGTTTGAAGGATTAATTTGTTCAGGTGAAAAATCTACTTCATACTGCCAATAAGACTCTGCTTCATCAAGGTTATTATCCTGGTTAATATCCTCAACCGTAGGTCGAGTAGATCCAACAGCTGCGCCAGCTGTAGTTCCATCATTGATTGGTGAGTTACCGTCTGGGTTATTGTAATCTTTATAACGGGTTAAGATATCTGCTTGTTGAGCATCAAATGCATTGTCTAAATAAAACCTAAAGTTATCTTGAGAAGGATCACTTGCAATATTTGAATTGGGAGCAACAGTTGCTAGTTGACTTAAATAATCATCGAAGAAAGCAACCTCTTCTGCCGTTCTTAAACCATCTAATCCAACATCTTGATATTGACGAGCATCAGGTTCGTTATCGAATGCATACACATAACTTTGTCCAGGTGTATATCTTCCGTAGGCACTTACAAATTGCTCTGTGGTAACATCTGATGCTTCAGTTGGCAATAAGTTCTCATACATTATTTGCCCATCTTTCTGCACATCTTCAGAAACAGTACCTAAATTAAAATAAAGCTTACCAGCATCATTGTTTGCATTTGTCAAATCTTGGTAATCTTCGTTGAAAGGATCCATTACCCAAAACTGAATATACTCGATGTTTGCGTCTAAGAAATCTTGTTGAGTAATTTGCCTTTGGATACCTGCCCAACGCATATCAGGTTGTTGCAACGTTCCATCTGGATTCACACCATAACCATATTGTGTTCCGTTAACATCATATCCAGTTGCATCGTAATTATACGGACCTTTTTCGCTCGGATAGTACGCTAAATCTAACGTATTAACATTTTGAAGCTGGAAATTTGCAGCTTGACGATTTGGGAATACCTCATCTAAAGGAACCCTTCTCATAAAGTGATTAGATTGCATAGCCTGATCATTTTGAATATGATCGGGTGTTCTTACATCGTTTTGCCAAAAACTCTGATCAATGCTATACCAAGCTAATTTTGCACGGTTGAAACCTGTTGCTAGATTGTTAGATAAAACAGCCTCAGGGAATAAACTATTTTGACCTTGTGGAATTGATGCATGAGTCCAATATTGATATGATCTTAAATCAATAGTACTCTGGCTTCCCTCAAAGTCATCTATATATGCGTTTCCATCATCTCCAATAGCTCTGTTGTGACCCGGTATTAATTGAGCAAACTCACCAGTAACTTGTACTGTAGATTTTTCTTTCGTATCAATAAATGGTATTTTATCTACCATTCGCGTTATAAATGCAGACTCTGTGGTGTATGTACCATCAACCCCCCACATGGTATTACTCATAGGCTCTTCACCCACATTTACCTTTTGCGTGAGCGGCCTTTCGTTTAAGTGCATGATTGTCGCACCTAACTTAAAGTCTTCACTAACTGTATAATCAAATCGATTACCTATTAAGGTCTTGGTTTGGATATTGAAAAAAGCATTACTCTCTAACGAAATATTGATTGAAGTACCAGATTCTAGTAAACCTTCATTGATGATTTTTACTCTACCCAAAGTGTAATCAACGGTATAATCCACATTCTCTGTTAGCGTTCTACCACCTGCCGTAACTTGAACTGATCCTTCTGGAATATTAAGCGCATTCAAAGAAATCTCGCTACTTGAAGAACTTTGATATTGCCCTTTGATAGTATACCTGTTTTTGTCTGGATATCTAACCTGAGCATTTGTTTTGGTATTTGTATACAAACTATCAAAAGCATATAAGTCACCCAAAGTAGGATCTTGGAGCTTTTCTCTTAAAGTTTGACCAAACGGTTCGAGTGTTGGGAAATAAATCCGACCGTTATTCGGGTTAATTGTTGGAATATAATTTCCACTTGTAGGTAAGAAATCGAATAATCCATCTCGATTACGTCTCTTGTTAACGTCTAGACGATCTAAATCAACTACTTGAATTAATGGTCTACCATTTACATCTGGAGGCCCATCTGGCAGGTAGTTAGTTTCTACGCCTCGTTGCTGATCTAAGTACCAAATATCTAGTCTAAAGTCCTGCTCTTGAACCTGATACGCACTTAAAGAATACACGTTCTTCATCATCAAATCCCACATGGGGAATTGTGTGTTTAACTGTGTACTCTTCAGCATTTTAGTATAGAGAGCTTGACCTTCTTGCACATCGGTTGAGAACTCCCCAACTTGATAAGTTCTACCTCTGTAAGTATACTGATATGATACGGCTAATACCTGATTAGGCTGTAAAGAGGTGTTGACACTAATATATCCTAATTGAGGATGAAAATAGTATTCGCTCTCATCCAGTTTTCTGGCTAACCCAATTTTATGATAATCGACTCTTGAAAGGTTTCCTTGATTATCAAGCTCTGTACTTGCGTTCAAAAAGCCCCTTACAACTTGATTATTTCTAATGCTACTATACAAGCTATTGGAATTGTTGTCTGCTACACCTCGGTTAGCTGCATTAACATTAATGTTACCATTTCCAGCCTGATTGTATAAATGGTCTGCGTCTCCTTCACCCAAATCTTGGAAAGCAATCACATCACGAGTATTCTGTGTTATGTTGCTTGTGTTGGTTACCCAAACTTCAATTCTGGTGATGTTAATATTTGAAGTTACGTATGGAGGTGAAGCGGTAGCTTCTTCATAATTATCTCTAAAGAAATGCCCAACAAAATAGTGTTTGTTCTCTTCGTACTCATCAGCACCAATTTCAAACTCTGTAATCTGAGCACCGCCTTTTACTTCTATTTCTGAACGTTGACCACGTTGCTGAGAAAATACAGTTGTTACATCAAGTCGG
Source organism: uncultured Flavobacteriales bacterium (assembly GCA_913045895.1). Lineage (GTDB taxonomy): Bacteria > Bacteroidota > Bacteroidia > Flavobacteriales_G > Salibacteraceae > UBA6049. The sequence continues at coordinate 3,592 of CAJWSQ010000138.1, forward strand.
CCAAACCTCAACTGTGTTTTAACACCAAACAAACTTTGTGAACCACGAATCAATTGTGTACTCAATGGGAAGGTTACGTTACCAGCCTCTATATCTTGTAAGATATCATCCTCATCACCAGTGTAATCAACTTTAACTTGATTTTCAAAATCAAATGTTGCTTCAGTGTTGTAGTTGGTTGTTAATTGCAGCTTTTCTCCGATGTTTCCAATTACATTCAACTGTATACGTTGATCAAAATCAAACACAGTAATACGTCTTTGATTTAATGGTAAGGCTGGATTTTCTGTGCGAGATATATTAACACCAAAAACCAATTCTGCTGAACCTGATGGACGAATGTCAATCGTATTTCCACCAAAAATGCGATCGAAGAATTCACTTTCAACCTTCACTGGTGGAATTTCAAATCCGTTTTCTTTATTAAACTCGTTTTCGGTACTTACTTTACTCTTCCAATAATCTTGAAGTGACTGATTGTAATTGTAATCATTGTACTCGTCAAAAGTCATGTAGTTCTCTGGACGATACTCCATGTCATCGCCTAAAGATTGCTTATAGTAGTAATTTCCTGTTTCAGGATCGTAATAAAGTTCTTCACTGATATTATCAGGATTCTCGAGATTAAATGGAGACTCCTGTTGATTGAATGGGGTATTCGACTGATCTTCTATCGGATATTGCAATTCAACTTTATTTGAATCTGGATCCGTAGAATCAGCTGCTGCCCAATAGGCTATATGTTCCTCGTCCGAAATTGGATCAATAGAGAATGCATCCAAAATGGGATAGAAAACAAAAGCACTTATGAGAAATGCGATATGGCCGGTAAATCGCGTCTTCAACCTGGTTTAAGCTTCTTTAGTAATTCGGTGGCTTACAGTTTTTTAAGTGCTGACTTAACTAATTCTTCAACACCTAGTTTTTCATCTTTTAGGAGCAATGTGTCTAACACCTTATTCGCTTGAATACGGTCAAAACCCAATGCAACCAGTGCACTTAACGATTTGGACTTAGCCGTATTGTGTGCAGTAAATGATATTTCTGAAACAGACTCTTCTTTACCCAGTTTGTCTTTCAAATCTAGAATGACACGCTGGGCTGTTTTTGCTCCAATTCCTTTAATAGATTTTAACAGGTTGACATCTTCATTTACAATAGCACTTCTCACTTCATTGGGAGATAGTGATGACAACATCATTTGTGCTGTTGCCGTACCAATGCCAGATACGGTAATTAACTGACGAAATACGTTTCTTTCATCAGTCGTACAAAAACCAAAGAGGTTATGTGCGTCCTCTTTGATTTGTACGTGAGTTAAAATTTTACAAGCTTCAGAAGACGGTAATTGACTATATGAATGCAAAGAAATATTGACATAATAGCCAATTCCATTACACTCTATCACCACGTAAGATGGTGTTTTTTCAATGAGTCTTCCGTTTAAATACTCAATCATTATCTTTTACACTTTGTGCCTGCACTGCTGCAATTGACACCATGTTTACTATTTCTCTTACTGAGCTTCCCAATTGCAATACTTGGAAAGATTTTTTCATCCCTAGTAAAACAGGACCAATAGAATCAACCTTACTCATTTCTTGAATCAACTTGTAAGCAATGTTACCAGATGAAAGATTCGGGAAAATAAGTGTGTTGACTTTTTTATCGACTAAATGAGAGAATGGGAATACTTCTTTTAAAAGATCTCCATTCAGCGCGAAATTAGCCTGAACATCACCATCTACAATAATTTCTGGATGATATTGATGTAAATGATCAACTGCTTCTGAAACTGTTTTAGCTTCTGCTCCTCTACTCGATCCGAAGTTTGAGTATGAAAGCATAGCCATTCTAGGTTGTACTTTTAATCGTTTCACTTTCTCGTGAACCAACAAAGCGATATCTGCTAATTCTTTAGCCGTAGGGTGGAAATTAATGGTTGTATCTGCTAAGAATAAAGGACCACGATTGGTAATCAAGATGTACATACCAGCAATCTTATTTACGTGATCTTCTTTTCCGATTACCTCTAACGCTGGACGAATGGTATCAGGATAATTTCTAGTTAAACCAGAAATTGCAGCATCTGCATGTCCGAGCTCAACCATTGCAGCAGCAAAGTAGTTACGCTCACGCATTAATTTATATGCCTCTGGACGAGTAAAACCTTTACGCTTACGTTTCTCGTAAAGCATCTCTCCATACTGCTCCAACAATTCTTGTTTCTCAGGACTTCTTGGATCGATGATATCACAGCAACTGATATCAATTCCATTTTCATCAGCAATACGCTGAATCTTATCCTTACTTCCTAATAGAATTGGAATTCCAATTTGATCATCTTTAATGATCTGAGCGGCTTTCAATATTTTATAGTGATCTGCCTCAGCAAATACAATACGTTGCGGATTAGCCTTTGCACGTTGCATGATGCTCTTAATAAGCTTATCATCATGCCCCATACGTTTGCCTAATTCCGCTTTATAAGCATCCCAATCTGTAATTGGATTTTTAGCTACACCCGACTCAATTGCAGCTTGCGCTACTGCTGGAGCTACCGTTGTAATTAAACGGAAATCCAATGGTTTTGGAATAATGTATTCTCTACCAAACTGTAGATTTCGTGTATTGTATGCTTCGTTTACTTCTTCAGGAACTGGTTCTTTTGCTAACTGAGCCAATGCTTTAACTGCAGCTACCTTCATTTCTTCATTGATAGAAGTTGAACGAACGTCTAATGCTCCACGGAAAATGTAAGGGAAACCCAATACGTTGTTTACTTGATTAGGATGATCACTTCTTCCAGTTGCCATAATGATGTCTTCACGAGCATCAATTGCATCTTCGTAAGGAATCTCTGGCGTTGGATTAGCTAATGCAAATACAATTGGATTTGCAGCCATCGATTTGATCATGTCTTTAGAAACCACATTACCTTTAGATAATCCCAAGAAAACATCTGCACCATTTAAGGCATCATCTAAAGTGGTTAGTTCAGTATCAACAGCAAATTCAGCTTTTTGAGCATTTAAATCATCGCGTTTAGTAGAAATTACTCCCTTACTATCTAACATGATGATGTTTTCAGGTTTAGCCCCTAAACTCTTATACAATCCTGCACATGAAATAGCCGAGGCTCCCGCCCCATTAACCACTATTCTTACTTCTTCGATTTTCTTATCAGCTAATTCTAAAGCATTGATTAACGCAGCTGCAGAAATAATAGCTGTACCGTGTTGGTCATCGTGCATGATTGGAATATCTAACTCTTCTTTCAGGCGTTTTTCAATTTCAAACGCTTCAGGAGCTTTGATATCCTCTAGGTTGATTCCTCCAAAAGTTGGAGAGATATTTTTTACGGTTTGAATAAACTCATCAACATTTTTGCAATCTACTTCAATATCAAACACATCGATGTCTGCAAAAATTTTGAAAAGCAAACCTTTACCTTCCATTACTGGTTTAGATGCTGCAGGGCCGATATCGCCTAATCCTAACACAGCAGTTCCATTAGAAATTACTGCAACTAAATTGCCTTTTGCAGTATACCTATAGACGTCTGACGGATTATTTGCGATTTCAGTACAAGGTTCAGCTACACCAGGAGAATATGCCAATGACAGATCTCGCTGAGTATTGTAGGGTTTTGTTGGTATCACCTCGATTTTCCCGGGTCTTCCATCCTCGTGATAATCTAGTGCTTCTTGTTTACGGATTTTGATCATAATTTGCCCCTTGGATGTAAAAAGTCGGTAAAAATATAAATTTACACCTAGGAGCAACCGACTAATCGCGTTACATTTAAATCAAGCTAATTATTGAAATGAGTAGAAAAAAAATTAAATATTTTTCTATTGGAAGGCCAACTTTTTAGATAACTTCGAAAATTGCTTCTATTTCTACAGCTGCTCCTAAAGGCAAAGAATTGACACTTACAGCTGCTCTGGAGTGCATTCCTTTTTCTCCAAAAACTTTTACTAATAGTTCAGATGCTGCATTTATTATTTTTGGTTGCTCGGTAAAACTGTCTATAGAATTTACAAAACCAGTAATTTTAACACAGTTTTTGACCTTTTCTAAATCTCCGTCACAAGCAGCTCTTATCTGAGAAAGAATATTTATAGCACAAGCTTTTGCTGCAATTTGCCCCTGTTCTAGAGATAGATCAGAACCAATTTTACCTTTAATTAGCACCCCATCTTCACGAAATGACACCTGACCAGAAACAAAAATTAATTTTTCTACGTGTTTATATGCGACGTAAGATC
>CAJWSQ010000139.1 GCA_913045895.1 uncultured Flavobacteriales bacterium
CGCTTTCCCATTGTCTGAAAAACTCAAACATGTACTGCATGTTGTAGTTTAATGAGAGTGTATTGTTCTTGCCAAAGAAGTTGTTGAATTTATATCCAGCATCTGCATTAGCAAAGAAGTATGGCACATTTGGCATGCGATCTTGGTAGTAAACCAATTCTAGGCCGTGCACGTTATATTGCTCTACATTTCGGATGTCTTGATAAGTGATGTTTCCACCAACAGTAAATTTGTTTTTGTAGAAATATCTAGCCTCTAAATTAACTCCCCAGGTTTGTACTTTTCCGTGATTGGTGTAGAAAGCACCTCCATATCGCTGCTCAATTTGTCTACGGATATAATCGTGTGTAAATCGGTATACAAAGCCCAAATCCATTTGAAGTAAATGATCTTTCTTTTTGTCTAAAGACTTACTAAACCTGAAATTTAAATTGGCGTTGTTGCTTCTTTCTGGTCTTAAATCAATGGTTCCAACTTCAATCAATTGATCACCAAATAACTCATTCTCGCTAGGTAATCGAGTAGAGTATTCGTATGATAATTTTACTTGCAACGGTTTAAAAAGCTGGTAACTCGAAGCCAAACCATAGCCATAGGTGCCATACGATTCGTTGTGCTCTGCATATCTAGCGGTTGTTGTAGTTGAAGTGTCCATCGGACCAGAAACGCGCATTAAGTAATACTTACCAAATGCAGTGTTGTTCCATTTTTTAGATGGTGATAACGTGTATGAAAAGCCTGTGATGTTTTTGGCGTTGGTTCGGTCAATAACATAAGCGTCTGCTTGTGTGTCATCGGCATTTGCCAAATCATCTTCAGAATGTCTGGTGTATTGGGTGTATACGTTATTCAAAGAAAAGCGGTGTTTTTCGCCAATGTGGTACCTCAAGTTTGAAGTAGACATGATACTTCTGTTGGTGAATTTTGCCAACGAGTAATCACCTTCGCCTTTGGTTTCCTTTACACGATAATCGCCTTCCCAGTTGTATTGGCGAGCCATCGTGTCGATGTTGTTATTTTCAACATGACTGTAGTTTGCAGTTGTAGTAAAGTCCAAGTTTTCGATTAGTAAATTTTTCTTTACGTACTCCAATGAAGGCATTATCGTAGTGGCGTTTCGCTCTCTGCCGCCATACACTATCTGCATTAAATTGGCGGTTTGAATTTCAGCATGTTCTTGAGCTGCAGTAATCCCGATGAGGAGTTTATCGGCCCAATTCTTTTTTACAAAACCTACTTTGGCAATTACAGTTTCGTTGTGATAGGTATCGTGAAAACGTTCGTACCAGTTTTCTTCTTCTGAATACTGACTGGTTTCTAAATCTAAAAGCGTAGTTCTTACTCTGTAGTTGTTATCTGAATAATTTTGAAAAGCGTTAAATTGAGCTGTAAATCCAGATTTTGTGGTAGTTCCAATGTTGATATTGCTTTTGTGCGTGTTGAAAGAACCGTAAGAGTAAGATGCATCTATATAGGTGTTTGTTGTTTTTCTGGTAACGATGTTGATGGCTCCACCCAATGCATCTGAACCCAATTCCACAGGAACAACACCTTTGTAAATCTCAATTCGTTCAGCCAGGTTTACTGGAATATTATTGATTTGAAATGCAGATCCCATTTGATTCATTGGGATTCCATCGATGAATGTTTTTACGTGATTTCCTGTAAATCCGTTCAATGAAATAGCCGTTCTAGAACCCTGTCCACCAGATCTTCGAATTCGAACACCTGAGCTCATTTCAATGGCTTGCGATAAATCTTTGGTAGAGTTTTGGAGTTGAATGGCGTCAATTGCAACTACATTAAAAGGAGTTTCTTCAACTGCGCTAACAGCCGATTTTTCTTCAACTGTAAATTCGTTTAAGTTGGTGTTTGATGTTTGTTTTAGCTTGAAATGAATGCTTTGAGTTTTGGTAGATGTAAACTCAATCGTGTCTGATTTGCTTTCAAATCCCATTCTAGAGCAAATAATAATTTGCTTGCCCAAAGGAATTTTCAGTTCGTATTCTCCTTTGTTGTTGGTGAATGTGTAGGTTGATGAACCACCTATGTTCACAATTGCATCCTCAACAACAGCGCCTTCTTCAGCACTAACTTTTCCTCTTACCAAACAGCTATCTTGAGCCGAAAGTTGGCTGATGTTTAACAACGCTAAACAACAAATGGAATACTTGATGAATTTAAATAACACGAAACTATTCTTATTTAGACTTAGTCTAATTAAATTTGCTGGGCGCAATATTACTCTACCTCGTGTTGTTGATATTTCGGTTTTAGAAAAAAAAGTATCGGAAAAGGATAAATGAAAGTTAAATCTCAAATAGTTAATTTAAGTCGTGTTTTATATAACATAGACTTAAATGATGTTGAGGTAAATGAATCCGAAAGGGCATTTGTTTCATATGAGAATAAGATTGAGGTTGAAGGATCAATAGCAGCAGTAAAAGCTTTCTATCGCGAGGGGATTTGCATCTTAAACTGCGAATTTTCTTCTGAGATCAATTTGGTTGATCAAATGGAAATTACAGGCGATCACCTCAAAATCATTTATCTAGTAAAAGGCGAGAATAAAGTAAACATCAATCATGTTCCCAATCATCATCAAACCCAAACGGGTTCATTAATTATAGGTGTTGATGGAGATGTTTACAAAGAGGTTGAAATGTGTCAGCCTGATGATACTGAGTATATCATGATGTACATGTCTAGGGAATACTACGAAAACCTGATGAGCAAAGAAGAGTGGAGTAGAGATTCTGTTTTGAATTCTCTCACCATGTGGAGTAATTATCCAACATTGTTTAGAAGAGAGTTGCCCAACGACATCAACATATTTCAAGTCATCAATCAGATTATCAAATTTGACAAACGTGAACCACAGAACAAGTATTTGATTGATTTAAAATTGCGCGAATTGTTCTTTTTTGTGCATTCATCTCAACTGAAAATCAAGAACGAAACGAAGCAAAAGGGCAATGTTTGTCACGATAAAAAGCTAGATGAGGTAAAATCATTTTTAGATGCAAACTTCATGGAAACACCCAAACTTCCTGAACTCTCAAAACGCTTTAATTTAAATGTGATGCAGCTTAAAAATGGTTTCAAAAGCAAATTTGGAATCACAATCAGATCCTACATCATTCAACTTAAAATGGAACGTGCAGTTCTTTTACTCGAAAAGAATCATAGGGTGAAAGAAATAGCTTACTTATTAGGTTATCAAAGTGTTTCGCACTTTATCACAACCTTTAAGAATTACCATGGTATCACTCCTAAAATGTGGAGCGGTAACGAAACTATTGGTTAGGTAACTTTACACGAAATATTTTGTAGGGAGCCTCAACTTTGCTTATGCCTTTATTCCAAGTAGGTTGTAAATGCAATTGAGCACAAGAAAAGTACAAGTATCCGTCAGAGCCAATTCCAAATGAATCTGGCCACAACAAGCGAGAATCTCTAGTCAAAACCATCAAGTCTCCTTCAGGAGTTAAGTATTTAATGCTGTAATCAGTAGATGAGGTGATGTAAATATTTCCTGTTTCATCAGCTATCAACCCATGGCTGGTTGATGTTCTTCCCATATCTTCGACATGCGTGGCCAACACAGAATCAGTAAGGGTTTCATCCGCTAAATATTGCGTTTCAATACGGAATAAATTACGCTGATTGATAGGCTTGTAATACAAATATTTATAGTCTTTGGTTAATGCAATTCCGTTGGCGTTTGATGAAAAAGGCTTTCCATCTTTAGTAGCCATGGGCTCACCATGATAGGTTAGAACAATAGTAGAATCGGCAACAGTTGAAGCGTGATTTTTGAGAACTGTTCTGGTTTTTCCTGATTTCAAGTCTAAAACAACAATGGCACTTTGACCGGGATCAGTTAAATAAGCGATGTTCTTTTTGGTATCAACACGAATATCATTTAAGCCTGAAATGGTTTTATCCAAATCAAAGAAAGTGTAGATGTGATCAACTTTGTCTTTATCAATGTTGATTTTGATCAGTTTGAATTTTCCTTCTTCAACTTCTTGATCTTCACTTTTAAAAATTGAGCTTTTAGGAGCAGGCTTTGAATCTAACACCCACAAGTTATTTTGATCATCAACGCACAAATCTTGAACGCTCACAAAATGACTCGATTCTGGTCCGTCTTCATTCCACTTTTCATCGGGATAAGCCACTCGTTTACCTGCAACAATTTCTGTTAGTCCAAACTGGTAATCTTTGGCTTTTCGCGGAAACGAAACAAATACTCGATTGTCTTTAGATACAGCAACACCAATAGGTTGAAACTTGCCAGTTTCGGCTACAACCTCTAGATTTTCGTCAGTAAAAGTTGGTTTAGCTTCGGGAGTAGTTTGTGCTATTGAAAAGACTGGAATCACCAATCCTAAAAGTAAAGTTCTAAGCTGCTTCATAAGTGGTCAACAAGTTATATTTATTCTTGTTTAGGCATATTTCCATTTGGGCTTTTGTTTGTCAATATCCGCTTGAATCGGACAATCAGGATCGTGAGCTCCTGGTAAATAACCAATACTCATCAGAAATTCACCCACAATTTCGCCTCCTGTAAATTTGAAATTTTTCTTGAATAGTTTCACCCATTCTTCTTTTGTTTTTGGGTGATGATGCGCCAACCATTTCTCAAACGAGCCATATTCTTCTTGCAGTTCTAAAATGCGTTGTGCATTCACAATAGCAGCATTCACCTTGAGTTTATTCCGAATGATTTCAGGATTAGAAAGCAATCGTTCTCGGTCTTTTTCTGAATATCCAGCCACCGTTTTAATGTCAAATTGATCATAAGCTTCTCGGAAACCTGTTTCTTTTTTGAGAATCGTTTCCCAACTCAAACCAGCTTGATTGATTTCCATCACCAAACGGCAAAAAAGCTCATTGTCGTCATGTAACGGAAAACCGTAATGATTATCGTGGTAGTTTTTGTGCAGACTTTTTCTCGGCTCCGGCATCGAAGCGATGGCTTTACAATAAGACATAACTCAACGTTTAATGCCGTAAAGCTACCATTTCTAGTTGTTGTAAAGGATGTTTGCTGCCGCTGAAGAAGTTTGATTAAAATCGTGATCTACATTTGGCAAAGTACGATACGTCCATCTGAATGGAAATCCATAGTTTCCAGCAATGATTTGAGAATTGGTGTAATAGTAATTGGCTCTTTCTAAACGATGGTCTCCCTGAACATCGGCTTGTGGAGTGTGTCTCAATCCACCTGAGTTGGGGTTATTATCTAGTTGTCCCACAATTATTTGAACAGGCAAATTGAATAGGTTTTGGAGATTGGTGTTAACTGCCGGACTGTCTTTCAACCCATAAGGAAATCGAACAGTAGTATCAGGCATGGTATACCAGCCGGCAGAAGCTGCAATTACTTGATCGAATTGAGCATTTGGCTTGAATAATAAAAATCGATGTGCGAATTGAGCTCCACCTGAATGACCGAAAACATCGTAGTAGTTATCAAGTGTTCCGCTAAGCTCTTTAAACGATTCAAAAATGGGATCTACCAATGAAAAAGTCCAAATAGACTCATCATTTAAAGTAGCCTCACTCGGATGGTCGCCATCTTCAAAAACATTTCCTAAAATGTAACCATCTCCACCCGGAAAATTAGACCTCGAAAACTCTGGAACAACAACCAAAAAATCTAAACTATTGGCTTTTGCAATAAGTGCATCTCTGCTTTCTAAAGCATCTCTACCATTACCGTGAAATACCATTAATACGGGCGATTCAGCCGTAGCAGTGTAAGGTATGTGGTAATAAATATTCATTGGTTTATCGCTCATGGGAGCGTAAGAATCAAAGGTGTAAACGCCTGTTCCAGTTGTTTTTAAAATAAAATTAGTGTCGTTTGTGTCTACAGGGTTTTCAGTTATTTCTTCCTCAGTTTCAATGTGTTTGTTGTTATCACATGAATACAGGGAAATACCTGCAATACAAAGTAGTATTTGTAAATACGCTTTCATTATTCTTCTAGTTCTGGCGGTAAATGTAGAAATGATGCAAGCTTGTGTTTAGATACCAATAGGTTAATTATTACAATACCAATTAATGGTTGTGTTTTTGAAACAACTTAGCCATTTGATTGACTTTTTGTTTGATAACTGGCTCACGAACAGATGAGTAACCCAGGATAAATCCAGATTTTTTTTCGTCATCAGTAAAACACTTACTGTAAGGATGTGTAATGATGTTGTTTTTGGCAAACAGTTTTACAACCTCTCTATCATCCATGTTTTCAGGTAACTCAGCCAATAAATGTAAGCTATGTGTTTGGTTTTCAATAAGTGAAACCTGACCATCAAATGCATTGTTAAACTCAGTTTTGAATAGTTCTTCTCTATCTCTGGCAACGTCAATTACCTTTTTAACATGCGTGTGCAGGTATTTTTTTTCGATGAATTGGTTTAAAACGACTTGAATAGATGGTGGAACAAAACGGTGAGAGTGCTTCAGTAGAGCTTCAATTGGATCTAATAAATAGGGTGGCAAAACCATGTATCCAAGTCTGATGGAAGGATGTAGCAGTCTGTTGAACGTACTCAGGTAAATGGTATGTTCGCTTTTATCTAAACTGTAGATGGATGGAATATGTGCTTGATGGTTGTGAATCTCGTGCTCATAATCATTTTCGATGATGAAGGTTCCATTTTCCTGTGCCCATTTTATGAGTTCTTTTCTTCTCTCTAAACTCATTTGTACCCCTGTTGGATATTGACAAGAAGGGGTGCAATGCAGTAACTTAGAATTGCTGTGATTGTCTTTTATTAATTCGTCAACAACCAATCCATTTTGATCAATTGATACGGGATTAAGCTGAGCTCTCAACCCTTTGAAAATGGAATTTACATTCGGAAAAGTTGGGTTCTCAATACTAATACCATCACTCGGGTTAATGAGAACTGTACCAATTAAATACAATGATTGTAGCGATCCTGAAACAATAATGATTTGTCTGTAATCGCACTTAATTCCGCGCGTTAAATTCAGGTAATTGGCAATGTTTTTCTTCAACTGGTCAATTCCAGAGGCTGGAGAATACGAAAGTGCCGATGATTTGATGTATCTCCAATAATGGTTCGAAAGGTTTTTCCAATTGTTTACTGGGAAAATATCGAGTGGAGGCAAACCCGGACGAAAAGCTATACTCTTATCATCTGTACTATTAATAAGTGTGACTTTGCTTAAAAATGATTCGCCAACATCTGATATTGAAGGGTAATTCTTCTTTTCCGAATTGGTATCTAAAAGAGGTGCATCTTCATTGTGAATACTTTTCACTACATGTCCAGATCCTTGGTGAGAGTCAACATAACCTTCGAGCCTTAAAAGCTCATATGCTCGGTTAACTGTTGTGCGCGATAAATCGAGTCTTTCGGCTAGTAACCTTGTTGGTGGTAATGTAGTTCCTTCAGGTAAATCGGTATTTATGATCAACACTTTCAGGAGGTTATAAAGCCTTTGATATAATCGTAACGATTTTTTTTTAGACCGATGTCTTTTGGTCTTCGCTTCAAACTGAAGGATTATTTTTTGAATTACAGTTTCCAAATTGGTATTCTTAAAAAGAGATAATTGGTATGCTAAAAGTACTCAAATTTCCGGTTCATTCGTAGAGATTTAAAAAATCAAGCTTCCAAAACGTTCGAAATATTAATTAAAACTAGAAGTAATTATGAGACAAGTTTACATGCTTTGCTTTCTCGTTGTTACCAGCTTGAGTGCGTCTGCACAATTGGTAATTAACGAAGTTCTTTACGATCCTTCAAACAGTGGATTAGATGGCGATGCCAATAATGATGGAGAAAACAATTAGTGGCAGTATCTTTCCAGAT
>CAJWSQ010000140.1 GCA_913045895.1 uncultured Flavobacteriales bacterium
AGTGATGGCTAGTCTGAATATTAATGAATATTAATTTTATTCATTCTTAAACTCTCTCAATACAGGTAACGCTTTATTATCAAAATCAAATAGTGCTTGATTTTCCCAAGGAGAAGCGTCTTGTGATTCATTTCCTTTCCAAGCGATTAATTCAGCTCCCCAATAACAAAAACCAATTCCATTTTCTACTTCTTTGGTTAATGCTTTGATTTCATTAATAAATTTTCTCTGACCTTCAGGTGTTGCCGGAAATTCGGGTAATATTAATTGGTCATCTGTACCAACGATATTGTTTGTCCAATCATTCCAATCAAGTGTAAAGGGGTAAGCTGTTTCAGCAATTAGGATTTTCTTTTGATGAGCGTTGCCTAAATACTGCATTTTAGCCTTAAGGTTATTTAGGGACTTTCCATGCCAAATAGGATAATATGACAAACCAATAATATCATAATCAACAATACTCAATTGATCAAAAAACCAATCAGAGCCTTCGATACCAGCAAAATGTAAAATTATTTTAGTTTCAGATGAAGTAGTTCTAACGGCTACAATTGCAGTCTCCAATAGTTCACGAAACTGCTGAAAATTATTTGATATATGTCCATATGGATGAAGAAAACCTGAATTTATTTCATTACCGATCTGGATAAAATCAGGTTGTAATTCGGCCGCGATTTTTTCTGTGTAGTTATACACACTGTCTTTCAATTCCGTAAAATTGATCTCTTGCCAATGATTTGGAGATTCTTGATGATCAGGATCGGCCCAGGTATCAGAATAATGTAGGGTTAACCAAGTTTAAAAACCATTAATCTTTAAGGTTTTAGAAAACTGTTTTACTTCATTAAATCCAGCATATTCATCACTTGGATCGACCCAAAGCTTTAATCTGACTGTATTTACTCCATTACCTTTAAGTATTGTCAATAAATCATTTTGATTCCCTTCCAAGTCATAGAATGTAGGGCTTAAATTTGCTATTTCAGGGAATCTTGAAATATCAACAGCAGAAATAAATGTTAAATTCCCATTTTCTTGAACAGGAACATCCAGATCATCCTTATTACAAGCAACAAAACTCAAAAAAATTATTAAGACCTGCAGTGTTCTATTCATATCAAATTATGATTAGCGTTGGGTAAATGTTGCAGACAAAAAAGAAAATAAAAACACACTAAACTTACTAAAAGAAAATTGCATCTATAAAAGTACGCCCACAGGGAGTCGAACCCCGAACCCCCGCCTTAGAAGGGCGGTGCTCTATCCAGTTGAGCTATGAGCGCATTTAGTGTAAAAAAGCGGAGAGAGGGGGATTCGAACCCCCGGTACGGTCACCCGCACGCATGTTTAGCAAACATGTGGTTTCAGCCACTCACCCACCTCTCCAATGGGTTTCCCTGATTGCTCAGGGAGCGCAAAAATAAAAATCAATTGCAACGTCACAAGTAAAAATTAAGAATCATTTCATCTTAATTTTCTGGATAGGCTACTCGAACGTGATAAATGCTTTTTAATCGTTTCTTAAACAATCTTTTAACGTATGTGATTTCTGCTAGAGTAATATCCGATTGATTGAATTGTTTTTCGTTTAACTGCAAATCAATGATCTTATCTACCAAATTATTGATCGATTCTTCGGTGTATTCCTGTAAACTTCTGCTTGATGCTTCAACGGCATCGGCCATCATCAACAACGCAGTTTCTTTTGAGAATGGAATAGGACCAGGGTATTGGAAGATTGATTCATCTACATCAGCATCTTTTTGTTTAGCAGCATGTAAGAAGTATCTCACTTTAGTAGTTCCGTGATGAGTTCTCATGAAATCAATGATTTGATCGGGTAAATTTCCCTTTCTAGCCAATTCAATTCCTTTTAAAACGTGACCAATAATCATCTTGGCACTCTTTTCTGGCGTGAGTTCTTCGTGTGGATTTATACCTCTGGTTTGATTTTCGATAAAGAAAGTTGGGTTTTCCATTTTACCGATATCGTGATAAAGCGCTCCAGTTCTAACCAACAAAGCATGAGCTCCAATTCCAACCGCTGCTTCTTCAGCTAAATTGGCTACTTGAATGGAATGTTGGAATGTACCAGGAGCTTTGTTAGCCAACGCTCGAAGTAACTTGTTGTTTGTATCCGATAACTCTAGCAATGTAATGTCTGAGATGACACCAAATGCTTTCTCAAACAAGAATACCAAAGGATATGTCAATAAGGTTAAAAGTGAACTGATACCAAATAAAATTTAGTTATTGGTCTCAAACTCAGTTGGAGTTCCTTCTTTAATTAGGGTGAAAGCAGAGTATACCAATGAATAAGCCAAGAACATGATTACAGTTGATATGATGAACTGTCTTCTTCTGATCAAATTCGACATACTAAAAATGGCAATCAACCCCGTGATTGATTCAATAAATACAAATTCAAATCCATTAGGCGCTAGTAAACCAATTACCAGCATGTTTAGTAACATGGTAAAGGCTGCTAGTTTAGAATCGAAGAAATTTCGGATGAGAATGGCCAACATTGGAAACGGAATCAGGTAGATTGGGATTTGCTCGAAATACAAACTCAATGATCCCATTAAAATCGTAAGAGTGAAGATAGAGAGCACCAATGCAAACTTTCCAGTTTCAGCATAAATCTCAATTCTAAAAATGGCCAAATATCCAATCAAAACCAACAAAGCCATGGTGGTAATGATGATTTGACCAACATTAACCCAAATACTGGCAACATTATCTAGCGATTGTTTTTCGTATTCTGTTTTTAATGATTGGAGTTTTCGAAATGACAAATCATCAACAATTTCTCCTTTGCTAATAATACGTTCCGCTTCTTTAACCTTCCCAAAGGCCACAGGAATAGAAGTGAGCTTTTCATCTAAGAAATTATCGGTTAGTTGCTTATTGTATTTAACGGTTGGCTGTAGGTTTTCTATGGTAATACTAACTTCAACCAACGTATCGCTGTATCCTAATTTAACGGCTCTTTGAAGAATGTTGTCTGAAGCTTGTTGAAGGGTATAAAGTTCGTCTAACCCCAAGTCTGTAACTCGGTGATTGGTTACCAATCTGATTGAATTGACTTGTTCAATAGAATCACTAATAACACCTTGTTCTACAATTCCTTTTTGAATTACAGGATCGATGAGTTTATGAACCGTTTTTTCGTGTTTTTTACGGTCTGAATCTGTTACGTGAGGGAAAGCAACATCAATAGCTAATTCAATATTTTGGTAAATAGCATTAATGGCTGTAGAATCTACCTGATAGTAAGGAACAGCTCGTTTGATGATTTCGCTTTTCTCTTCTTTGAGCTCACTTTCATTTTTTAAAATGGCAAAATCATAAGGTGCATAAAGATCTTCGTGCAACCAAGGTTTTCCTTTTTCAAACTCATATTGAAAGCGAACATCATCTGGAATTACCCAAACAATAGCCAATATGCAGATTATAGTGAGTAGGGTTTTGGTTAAAACACCGTGTTTGTGTTGCAGGTTGCTCAAAAATTGCTTCATCATCACGAAGATATAAACACAGAAGTGCTTTCAAGGCAATTCATAAATACTAAATTTGAAGCCGTAAAAAAACCTTATTAAATTAATCTGATGAAAGAAGTATATATAGTTGCAGCTGCCAGAACACCAATGGGTAGCTTTATGGGAAGTTTATCTACTGTTCCTGCTCCTAAATTAGGTGCAGCTGCTATCAAAGGTGCTTTAGACAAATTTGGTATTAAAGCTGAGTGGGTTGAAGAAGTATACATGGGTAATGTTTTACAAGCTGGTGTTGGTCAAGCTCCTGCTCGTCAAGCAGCTATTTACGCAGGTATCAGCAACCAAGTGCCTTGTACTACTGTAAACAAAGTTTGTTCTTCAGGTATGAAATCAATCATGTTGGGTGCGCAAAGCATCATGACAGGCATGAACGATGTTGTAGTAGTTGGTGGTATGGAAAACATGAGTTTAGCACCACATTATTTAACAAACGCAAGAACAGGAACCAAATTAGGAAACTTCTCTGCTGTTGACGGTCTAGTATTTGACGGTTTAACTGATGTGTATAACAACTACCACATGGGTAATGCGGCAGAATTGTGTGCTAATGAGTGCAACATTTCAAGAGAAGATCAAGATAACTTTGCTATTGAATCATATAAAAGATCAGCTGATGCTTGGAGTACAGGTGCTTTCAAAGAAGAAGTAGTTCCTGTTGAAGTTCCTCAAAGAAGAGGCGAGCCAGTTGTTGTTGCTGAAGATGAAGAATACAAAAACGTAAAAATGGATAAGATTCCTGCTTTACGTCCAGTATTCCAAAAAGAAGGATCTGTTACTGCTGCAAATGCATCCACATTAAATGACGGTGCTTCTGCTTTGGTATTGATGAGCAAAGAAAAAGCTGAAGAGCTAGGTGTAAAGCCAATTGCTAAAATCAGATCTTTTGCTGATGCAGCTCAAGCTCCTGAATGGTTTACAACAGCTCCATCTAAAGCAATTCCAAAAGCGTTAGATCGTGCTGGTGTTGGTAAAGATGATGTTGACTATTGGGAAATTAACCAAGCATTCTCAGTTGTTAGTTTGGCTAACTTAAAAGAATTAGGCCTTGATGCATCTAAAGTTGATGTATATGGTGGTGCAGTTTCTTTAGGTCACCCTCTTGGATCTAGTGGTTCAAGAATTATTGTGACATTATTGAATGTATTGAAACAAAAAGGCGGTAAAATTGGTGGTGCTGGAATCTGCAACGGTGGAGGTGGAGCTTCTGCTATGGTTGTTGAGATGATCTAATTCCCCAACTTATTGTTGAAAAGTATAAACAACAAGCTTGACAGGTAAAGGCAATCAATGCTTTTATTTGTCAAGCTTTATTATTTGTATGAAATACGGCATCACCCTCATAAGTATTGTTCCTTGCCGCGTAGAGCCAGCAGATGCTGCCGAACAAGTTTCGCAGTTGTTATTTGGTGAGCACTACAAAGTAATTGACGAGCGCGCTAAATGGGTGAAAGTGAGATCAGCTCACGATAAATATGAAGGTTGGATAGATCGCAAACAATGGTCGCCAATTTCGGATACCGAATATCAAGATTTAGACAAAGCCACATTATCTTATTCTACCGAACTTGTCTCATTAGTTAAAGACAACCAAACCGAGCAAGTTATTCCAATTGTGTTAGGAAGTTCTTTGCCTAACTTAGAAAATGGAAATCTTACTCTTGCTGAAAAATCATTCACGCTGTTGGGCGACTCAAGTCTGGCTGAGAATATTTCCAGAGACCAATTAATAAGCAATGCCTTTGTGTATTCAAATGCTCCTTATTTATGGGGTGGAAGAAGCCCTTTTGGTATTGATTGTTCTGGATTCTCACAGTTGGTATATAAAATGAATGGTGTTAATCTTCCACGTGATGCTAAAGATCAAGCAACGATGGGAGCTACATTGAGTTTTATTGAAGAAGCGCTTCCAGGAGATTTAGCTTTTTTCGATAATGACGAGGGAAACATCATTCATGTCGGAATCATATTAGCAGATAACTACATCATTCATGCTTCTGGTAAGGTGAGAATAGATCGAATAGATCATCAGGGAATCTACAATCCTGAGATCAGAGATTATAGCCACAAGCTCAGAATTATCAAGCAAATCCTAGACTAATCAGGTCTTCTTGCATCTTATTCCTCTAATATTACACTTTATGACTTTATTCTAATAGTCACCATGAATTGATCAAAATCTTGTAATATATTTGTGATATCAAAAGTTTAGGTAATGAGTATAAACAATTCAATTCTACCTAAACTTTCTACCTCACTTTTTTGGCTGACCATAATTGGATATGGTTTTTTACTTCTCCTTCATTTTTTAACCGGATTCGGTGAAGATTTCATTTATCAAGTTTCTGGAATTATTGCGCTGTTCTTTTTAGCACTTCGTAAAACCAGTTTGTTGATGAAGTATTCAACGAATACTGACTATTTGGAGTTTTCAATTGGACATTTCTTCTCTACAGACGAGATGCAGATTAAATCAAATTTAATTCGCGTTGTTAAGTCTGATATCGAAGAGATTGAACTTAAAGGATTCTTCATGTGGAGAAAGTTGAAAATCAAAATGGTTGAAGACGATAAGAAATTCTATATCGTTATGCCATTACGATTTGTGTCTAACAAGAAAGTTCACTTCATTATTGAAGACATAATTGGAGTTCAAGAAACAGAACTTCCAGAAGCTTCAGAAGTAATTGTTATGCCAGTTGCACACAGTATAGCTGCATAATCTGTCTACAAATTCACTACAAAGCCGGTTTTTGCGAACCGGCTTTTTTTATATCCATTTCATTCTCACAATCTTATTTACTTTAGTAAGATCAAACCCTATTTATAATAACATGAAGATTACTAAGATTCAAAATGTAATTCTGCCGTTGGTATTTTTAGCGGCAGCATGTGGCTCTGGAACTGACCACAAAACAGAAACTACAAAATCAGATACACCAGTTGAAGAAGAGGTGAAAACTCAAGAAACTGAATCTACCGATAGAGATGTTTCTATTGTATTTCCTTCGGCTGTTGAAATCATGACTGTTTTTGAAAACGCAGGATTGAAGTATGAAAAAGGATTAACACTAGATCCAGCTCATCTGAATAATTTCAATACGAAATTTCAAAAGTCAATTGCTACAGGTATTTATACAGCAGATTTAGCTTATTGTGTTGTCAATAATCAATCGCAAGAAGCACTTAAATATTTGAAATCTGTAATCGATATCAGCAAAAAATTAGGAATTGATGCGATTTCTGATGTTCCTAAAACAACCAAAGATTTTGAAGCCGCTTTGGGTGATAAGGAGAAAACGCTTGATGTATTGGAAAAAATTCAAATGGTTGTGGCTCCAATTTCCATGCCTTAGCATTAAAACTTTCAACATGACCATCAATTATGAAGCTTAATAAGCCCCCACCAGTACCAATAATATAGCGATTAGTTGAACACTCTAAGTCCTTATGAGATAAAACTTCGTCTAACTTTCCATCACCAGAAATATCAACAGTTATTACCGCATCTTCTCGAATTGTTAAGACACCTCCATCAATAGAATGGCACTCCACCTTAGCCGTCTCAAGAAGTTCACTCATTTTGGAGCTGAAATCTTTGAGAGATATTTCCTCTGCTATCCCAATCTCAACAGACACTATAAAACATGAAGAAAATAAAACGGTTTTGATGATGTGTTTCAGCATAGTAGTTGCCTCCTACTTTCACTATTCAATTTACCAATGAAATGTTACCTGTCCAACCTCATCTCCCTCAATTGACCATTTTCTTAACATCATGTGCTCCCTCTTATCACTGCCACTGAGGTAAAGCGAAATATGTGGCCCAGCAGCTCCGTAATAAAACCAACCAACTGAGCATACTAACGCCCCATTATTTACTATTGCATCCAAAATACCGTCTGAATCTAAATCTGCTAATATCAGAGGGTTTTGTTTTTGAGTGACCTCATGACCTTCATCCGTACATGATTGCATTTGCTCTGCTATATCCTGCTCTGCCAGTTCTCTTGGTGAGGGGCTGTCAGCATAGCTCGCACTGCCTAAACTACACAGAAAGGCTAAAGCTAAGATTTGTTTCATTTTAGTAACCTTTATTTTCTTTCATTTCTGCTTCATCCAATGCTTCATCCATTTCCCAATCGGGGTCAAAGTAACGATGATACCCTTTTGCTACTGTTTCAAACACAGGTCTAAGGGTCTCCACTTGTGAAATAATGTATTGGGACGTTACACCGCCACCTGACTTGTGGTTTAAAGCTCTGCGGATATTTTCA
>CAJWSQ010000141.1 GCA_913045895.1 uncultured Flavobacteriales bacterium
ACTCGATTGTATCAATGGACTTCGCAACATCTGTGATTCCAGGATGGCATACAACAATCTTCCCTCCATACTTCGTAGCTGGTGCGATCTTCTCAGGTTTTGCCATGGTACAAACGTTATTGTTGATTACTCGTAAAGTATTACATTTCGAAAGATATATCACATTCCAACACATGGAATTGATGAACATCGTAATTGTAGTTACTGGTTCAATGGTAGGTATTGCATACTTATCTGAGTTATTCATCTCTTGGTATTCAGGTGTTGAATATGAATCTTACGCATTCATTAACCGTTTCTCTGGTCCATATGCATGGTCTTACTGGTCGATGATGACATGTAACGTAATTACACCACAGTTCTTCTGGTTCAAGAAATTAAGAACAAGTTTAGTTGCTTCTTTCATCTTATCAATCTTCGTTAATATCGGTATGTGGTTTGAGCGTTTCGTAATTATTGTGACTTCATTGCACCGTGATTACATTCCATCAAACTGGACATGGTTCCACCCAACTTGGGTAGATATAGGTGTGTACTTAGGTACTATCGGATTGTTCTTTGTATTGTTCTTGTTATTTACAAGATTCTTCCCAGTATTGGCATTGAATGAATTGAAATCAATTCTTAAGTCTTCAGGTGAAGCTTACAGAGATGGAAATAAAAAAGATTCTAATAACGAAGAATTAGCAGCCTAAAGTAAAGATCATGACAACACAGAATTTTTTATACGGTTTGTACAGCGATGATGACATCATGATTGATGGAATCAACGCGATCAAAGCTAAGGGTGTTAAAGTGAACGATGCTTACACACCATTCCCAGTGCATGGTTTAGAAAATGTATTGGGCATTAAATGGACAAGATTGGCAATCACTGCCTTTTTATACGGATTAACTGGTTTAACATTGGCGATCATCGCAATTAATTATTTCATGATTAATGACTGGCCAATGAATATCGGTGGTAAACCAAATATGTCGTTCATTCAAAATATGTCTGCATTCGTGCCGATTATTTTCGAATTCACGGTGTTGAGTGCGGCACACGGTATGGCAATTACATATTTCTTAAGAAACATGACTTTGCCAGGAATGCCAGCAAGAAATCCACATCCACGTACTACAGATGATCACTTTGCTATTGAGATTTCTCCAGAAGATAATCAGTCTTATTCTTTAGAAGACTTAAAGTCTATGCTGAAAGAAACCGGAGTAGTAGAGATTTTTGAAAAAGAACGCATTACGAAATTCATCTAAGAAATGAAGAAGTCCTGGATCATACCAACAGCCCTTGTAGGGGTGCTAGCATTGATGCAGTCATGCAAATCAGACCCAAATAGTCCTGGGTTTGAATATATGCCTGATATGTATCGCTCACCTGCATTAGAAGCTTATTCGGGCTATGGTTTCTATGCTGATAGCATGGCAACACGTAAGCCAGTTGAAAATACAATACCAAGAGGTTTTATGCCTTATCCTTATCCAAACACAACGGAAGGGTATGAAGCTGCTGGTGCAGATTTAAAAAACCCAATTCCTTATAACAAAGATGTTGTAGCTGAAGGTAAAATGATTTACTCTAAGTTCTGTATTCAATGTCATGGTAAGGATGGTCAAGGTGACGGTACTGTTGCAAGTAACCCAAGATGGCCGGGTCCTCCTCCAGCATATAACGGTAGATTAAAAGATCTTCCAGAAGGTCAAATTTTCCATTCTATTACTTATGGTAAAGGTTTGATGGGGTCACACTCAGCTCAAATCTCACAAGAAGACAGATGGAAATTGGTTTACTACGTACAAACTTTACAAGGTAAAGATCTTGAAGCTTTACATAGTGGAGCACCTCAAGAAAATGTTCAACCTGAAACTGAAGAAACTGCTGAAGAAGCAGCAACAATGTAATTAAGGAATCATCATGGAGCAGTTTACATTTACAGACAAAGCCAAGAAGATTTTTTATGCGTTGATCGCAGTTGGGATACTTTCATTAATTTATGGAATCGTAAGCCCTTCAATTACTGGTCAACGTGTTTGGTCTAATGTGTTAATCAATAGTTGGTTCTTCTTTGGGATTGGATTAACAGGAACATTCTTTATCGCAGTTAGTGCTGCAGCTCAAGCTGGTTGGGTTGTAGTATTGAAGCGTATATTCGAAGCAATTAGTATGTACGTACCAGTCGGTGCCGTACTAATGATGATATTAATTTTAGGTTCTGCTTTTGGTATGAACCATTTGTATCACTGGATGCACCCACATGGTGACGCATTACTTGAAGGAAAGCAAGCATACTTAAATGTGCCTTTCTGGATTGGTCGTGCAGTTGTATTTATTGGTGTGTATACATTGGTAACAATCTTATTCAGAAAGCGCAGTTTGAAAGAAGATGTTGAAGGTAATACTAGAAACTACTTCTTTAAAAACCGTGTTTTAGCAGCTATCTTCTTAGTATTCTTCGGATATACTTCAGTAGTAGCTTCTTGGGATTGGTTAATGAGTTTAGATCCACACTGGTTCTCTACACTTTACGGCTGGTACATATTCGCTGGAATGTGGTGTAGTGGTATGGTTACAGTTCTTTTAATCGCGTTGTGGTTGAAGAGCAAAGGATACTTAGAGCAAGTGAATGAAAGCCACATCCATGATATGGGTAAATGGGTTTTCGCTACTTCTTTCTTATGGACATACTTGTGGTTCTCACAATTCATGTTGATTTGGTATTCTGATATGCCAGAAGAGGTTACTTATTACATGGCTCGTTTAGAAGATTACACAGTACCTTATATGACAATGGTTATGATCAACTTTATATTACCAATGTTGTTGTTAATGTCTAAAGACATGAAAAGACACGCTGGAATGTTATCATTTGTTGGTGTAATTATTTTCTTTGGTCACTGGATGGATGTTTACTTCATTGTAACTCCTGGAACATTGAAAGATCAAGGTGTAATTGGAATCTTTGAAATTGGCTTTATGTTAGGATACTTGGGAGTATTTTTATTCACTGTATTTACAGCATTGGCCAAAGCTCCACTAGTTGTTAAGCACCATGCTATGTTAGACGAAAGTTTGCATCATCATATTAACTAATAAATATTAATCAAGTTAAGCACCCATGACGTTTTTAATTATTTTATTGGTATTACTAGTATTTGCTGCTCTAATTCAATTAGTTCGTGTATTTGAATTAACGGGCAAGTTAAAAGGTAATAACCAAGATCGAATTGATTTCAAAGAGAATCGATTTAGAGCGAAACTTTGGTTAGTTTTTGGAGCAGGTTACTTTGCTTTTATTATTTGGTTAATCGTTAAGTACGGTCCTGTAATGTTGCCTGAAGCAGCATCAGAACACGGAGCTACGATTGATTCAGTAATGGCATTTAACTGGGCAATCTTATTCTTGGCATTTGCAATTACGCACGTGTTGTTGTTTTACTTTGCTAGTAAGTATTACTGGATGCCAAACAGAAAAGCAGATTACATTACTCACAACAATAAGTTAGAGTTAGTATGGACGTCTTTCCCTGCAATTGTACTTGCAGTGATTATTATCTATGGTCTTTCTGCTTGGAATGATATTACAGATGAAGCTCCATCAAATGGTATTAACATTGAGTTATACTCTAAGCAATTTGATTGGACTGCTCGTTATGCTGGATCTGATAGCACATTAGGAGCAGCTAACATCAATTTCATCAATACTTCTAACCCTCTAGGGTTAATCACTCCTGAAACAATTGAAACTCGTATTTCTGAAATAGAAGATGAGATTACTAAATTAGAAGGTGATTTAGAAGAAGCACCTGAAGATGGTTTGAAAGAAGAAGAGTTGACTGAAAAGATTGCACGTAAAAATCGTCAGTTAAATAAAATCTTAGCTTACAAGCGTAAGAATGAAGTTGAGCCTTATCGTTCAGCAGATGATGATAAATTGGTTAAAGTTGAGTTTCACGTACCTGTTGGTGTACCTGTAAACTTCCAATTTAGATCTCAAGATGTTATTCACAGTGCTTACATGCCTCACTTTAGAGCGCAAATGAACACTGTTCCTGGTACGATCACTGAGTTTCATTTTACTCCTACCATAACAACAGCTGAGATGCGCCAAAAAACTGGAAATTCAGAGTTTAATTATCTTTTACTTTGTAACAAGATATGCGGTGCTGCTCACTACAACATGCAGATGAATATCATTGTTGAGAGTCAAGAAGCTTACGATAAATGGTTAGCTGAACAATCGACTTTCACCAGTTCAGAAACTGCTGAATTAAGAAATCAAATCAATGAGCAATTAGCTCAAAACTAAGAATCAGAGAAATTAGTTGTTGAATATGGCTACTCACGCACACGAACATCATAAAGAATCATTTGTGTCTAAGTACATCTTCACGATGGACCACAAAATGATTGCGAAACAGTTCCTAGTAACAGGGATGTTTATGGCTACGATTGGAATGATCATGTCAATCTTATTCCGTATCCAATTAGCATGGCCAGGTGAAAGTTTCAAATTTTTAACGTTCTTCTTAGGTGAAAAATGGGCTCCAGGTGGAGTTTTAGATCCTAATATGTACTTGGCTTTAGGTACTATTCACGGTACTATCATGGTATTCTTCTTGCTTACAGCAGGATTAAGTGGAACCTTCTCTAACTTGTTAATTCCATTGCAAATTGGAGCACGTGATATGGCATCAGGTTTCATGAACATGTTGTCTTACTGGTTCTTCTTCACAGCATCAGTAATCATGTTGGTTTCTTTGTTTGTTGAATCAGGTCCTGCAGCAGCAGGTTGGACGGTTTACCCTCCATTATCTGCATTACCTCAAGCAATTCCAGGTTCTGGTTTAGGTATGACTTTGTGGTTAGTAAGTATGACTTTGTTCATCGCTTCTCAGTTAATCGGTGGTTTGAACTATATCGTAACGATCGTTAACTTAAGAACAAAAGGGATGACAATGACTCGTCTTCCTCTAACAATGTGGGCTTTATTAGTAACAGCTATCTTAGGTTTGTTATCATTCCCAGTTTTGCTTTCAGCAGCATTGTTGTTGGTGTTCGATAGAATGTTTGGTACTTCTTTCTACTTATCAGATATTTATATTGCTGGTGAGGCACTAGAAAATTCAGGTGGTTCTCCAATTCTTTACCAACACTTGTTCTGGTTCTTAGGTCACCCTGAGGTGTACATTATCTTATTACCAGCATTAGGTTTAACGTCTGAGATTATTTCTAACAACTCTCGTAAACCAATCTTTGGTTACCGCGCGATGATTGGATCAATTCTAGCAATTGGATTCTTATCATTCATTGTATGGGGTCACCACATGTTTGTAACAGGTATGGATCCGTTCATTGGTGCTGTATTTACATTTACAACATTGTTGATTGCGATTCCATCAGCTGTAAAAGCATTTAACTACATCACAACATTGTGGAAAGGTAACATCCGTTTCACTCCTGCTATGATGTTCTCTGTAGCGATGGTATCTACATTTATCTCTGGTGGTTTAACTGGTATCATCTTAGCGGATTCAGCGTTAGATATTAACTTACACGATACATACTTTGTAGTAGCTCACTTCCACATTGTAATGGGATTGTCTGCTGTGCTTGCAATGTTTGCTGGTGTTTACCACTGGTATCCTAAAATGTACGGTAGAATGCTAAACATGAAATTGGGTTATGCTCACTTCTGGTTAACTTTTGTTTCTGGATACGGAGTATTCTTCCCAATGCACTTCTTAGGATTAGCAGGTGTTCCACGTAGATATTACACCAATTCAGAATTCCCGTTATTCGATGCTTTCATTGATATGAATGTATTGATGACTGTATTCGCAATTGTTGGTTCTGCAGCTCAGGTAATTTTCTTCTTCAATTTCTTCTATTCTATGGTTAGAGGTCCTAAAGCATCTCAAAACCCATGGCAAGCGAACTCATTGGAGTGGACAACACCAGTTGAACATATCCACGGTAACTGGCCAGGTGCTTTGCCTGAAGTTCATCGTTGGGCTTATGATTATTCAAAACCAGGAAAAGACGAAGATTTCGTTCCTCAAACTGTACCTTTAGCTGAAGGTGAAACAGATGGCGAGCATTAAAAGCTTCGGATATAATATAAAACCTAAAATGCCCTTTGTTTCAAAGGGCATTTTTTTTGGTCTAATTCTACTTTTTTTTGGACCTAGATACGTTCATGCCCAATTTTTTGATGCCATAGAAACTAGTCTAAAGGTTAAACCTCACCTCGATTTTAAGTTTGATACCCGAAACTCTTTTATAGGTTCTAAGTATGCCCGAATCTATGGCCTTAAACTAGGTTTAGACTTTGATAAAACATTTAAACTTGGTGTAGGCTATAATTGGCTATCAAGTGACTTGTATCGAGTTCAAAATGTGGTTAACAGTGAAGGTGAAATAAAACCTCTAAACACCCAATACAAACTGGGATACTTTACACCTTATGCCGAATATGTGTTTTACAATAAAGACCCTTGGGATATTAGTATTTTGGTACTAGTAGGAGGTGGATATTCGCACTACACTTATTGGGATGATCTTTGGGTTCACATGCAAACCAGTAGATCTTTCGTATTTATTTATGAACCCTACATGACAGCACAATATCGAGTATTTAGTTACTTTGGAGTTGGTGCTGGTGTTGGTTACCGTTTAGCCTATTCGAATGATCGATTTAGTCGGACTAAGTTAAACTCACCCATATACGTTTTCAAACTCAAGATTTATCTGTCGGAGTTTGTTGCTGATATGAAAGGTAAGTTTTAGAATCCACAGCCAATTCTTTATTTAATTTTGACTCAATGAATGAGCATCTAGATCCAGATTCTTCCAATTTATCGAATACAGATAAAGACATTGAACGTGTTTTAAGGCCAGTAGAATTTTCAGATTTTGCAGGTCAAGATCAAGTGGTAGAAAACTTGAGGATTTTCGTTACTGCTGCAAAACAGCGTGAAGAAGCGATGGATCATGTTTTATTACATGGACCTCCCGGATTAGGTAAAACTACTTTGGCCAATATCATAGCAAATGAATTGGGGGTTTCAATTAAAGTTACTTCAGGTCCAGTATTAGATAAGCCCGGAGATTTAGCAGGATTACTTACAAGTTTAGACGAAAGGGATGTTCTCTTTATTGATGAGATACATCGATTGAGTCCGATAGTAGAAGAGTTTTTGTATTCTGCCATGGAAGATTACAAAATCGATATCATGATTGAAAGTGGTCCTAACGCCCGCAGTGTTCAATTAAATATCAGTCCATTCACATTAATTGGTGCAACAACAAGATCAGGTTTATTGACATCACCTTTGAGGGCTCGTTTTGGAATCAATTCCAGATTAAAATACTACAATGCTGATTTATTAGCTTCAATTGTAGCTCGATCAGCTGATATACTAAACATAGGAATCGAGCATAAAGCAGCATCTGAAATTGCCTCAAGAAGTAGGGGAACGCCCCGTATTGCAAATGCACTTTTAAGAAGGGTTCGTGATTTTGCACAGGTAAAAGGAAATGGTGCTATTGATATTGAGATTAGTCAGATTGCTTTAGATGCTCTTAACGTTGATATATATGGTTTAGATGAAATGGATAACAAAATCCTTTCTACCATTATCGATAAGTTTAAAGGTGGTCCTGTTGGATTAAACACCATTGCAACAGCCGTAGGCGAAAATGCAGGTACTTTAGAAGAGGTGTATGAACCTTTTTTAATTCAAGAGGGATTTCTACATCGTACACCAAGAGGAAGAGAAGCCACAGATTTAGCTTTTAAACATTTGGGTAG
>CAJWSQ010000142.1 GCA_913045895.1 uncultured Flavobacteriales bacterium
TAATCCAATTCGGCACAAAACCAATTGGTTAAAACTTGTAATGAGTCGATGTTGTGTTGCCATCCATGTGGGCCATGCGTTTGCAAAATCATCCAAATTGAAATGGCGTTGGCACCGCTTCGGCTACCACAGATGGTGTAATCTAAACCTTGTACATACTGAGCTTCTTCGGTTGTAGCATATTTCATCCACTCTTTGCGAATCAAGAACATTCCCGTTCCGTAAGGAGCCATTAACATTTTATGAGCATCCAAGGTAATTGAAGTGATTTCTGGATTGCTGAAATCCAACTCGTTATCTGAACTTGTGAATGGATAAATAAAACCACCAAAAGCACCATCTGCATGGACTTTGTATGTCAAATTCAACTCTTTGAAAACAGCGGTGTTTGCATCAATATTATCAACTGATCCAAACATGGTTGTACTCATGTTTTGAACTAAAATGAAATATTTGATACCATCGTTTTGAGCTTGAGTTAACTCTTTTTTAAGTGTCTCTGCTTCAATTTGACGTGTATCTTCATTGACATCAACAGCAATAGATTTGATGTTGAGTAAGTTGGCACCTTTTGGCATGCTGTAGTGACTGTCTTCACTGTAAACTACAGCAATCTCGTTGTGCTTGGCTTTGTGTTCTAGGATGTAGTAATTGCGGTAAATCCACATGGCTTGTATGTTGGCTTCAGTTCCGCCAGGAGCAACATAGCCATCAATTGAGTTTTTTGGTGCTCTAAGAATATCTTCAGACACCATTTTGATCAACTCAATTTCAATCTGCTGAGTTCCGCGAAATAAATCTTCAGATCCGTCTTCGGTTAACGTGTGGCAACCGATGTGATTTGGGTTGTTGATGAGTGTGTTGAGGTAGGGTGCGTCATCGCGTAAAAAAGGGGCTTCGCGATAAAATTGTTCGGTGTCGAGGTATGTTCCAGGAATCCCCAAAATGGTATCAGAATCGTAATTGCGATTTTGATTTAAAGCTTCTAAAATTCTTTCGGTGATTTTGTTCTTGGAGAGTTTTTTCCAGTACATGAAATTCAATTTTAGAGGAGGAGAGGGAGTTTTTTTGTTCCGTTTTTCGGGCTGCAAAAGTAAAAAAGGTTCGGCTAAAAACTAACCGAACCCTTTATATTACCTATATGTTATAACTCTTTATTCTTCTGGTTTTTCAGCTTGATCAGAATAAGCAGGAAGCGAAGTGTATTTCATGTTGTAGAACACGAAAGCCAGTTGATCTGCATATTCTTGAATAATCATGTCTGTTGGTTTACCTGCACCGTGACCAGCATTTACGTTAATTCTTGTAAGGACTGGATTTTCACCCTTTTGAGCTGCTTGTAAAGCAGACGTGAATTTATGCGAATGTGAAGGAACCACACGATCGTCATGATCGCCAGTAGAAACCATTGTTGCTGGGTATTCTGTTCCAGGTTTTACATTGTGAACTGGTGAGTAACCCAATAAATAGTTGAACATTTCTTCGCTTTGTTCAGATGTTCCGTAGTCGTAAGCCCATCCAGCTCCAGCTGTAAATGTATGGTAACGCAACATGTCTAAAACACCAACTGCTGGTAATGCTACAGCCATTAAATCTGGACGTTGCGTCATTGTTGCACCAACTAATAATCCGCCATTAGATCCACCTTGAATAGCTAAATAATCGCTAGAAGTATATTTCTCTTGAATCAAAAACTCAGCAGCAGCAATGAAATCATCAAATACGTTTTGTTTTTTCATTTGCGTTCCAGCGTTGTGCCAAGCTTCACCGTATTCACCACCACCGCGTAAATTAGCAACAGCAAAGACTCCACCGTTTTCTAATAATGGAAGTCTTGTTACTGAGAAGTAAGGTGTAAGGCTGATGTTGAAACCACCATATCCGTATAAAATTGTTGGATTTTTACCATCAAGCTTAATTCCCTTTTTATACGTGATAATCATCGGGATTTTTGTTCCGTCTTTCGATGTATAGAACACTTGCTTCGATTCATACTGAGATGGATCAAAATCAATTTGAGGAGCGAAATATTCGGTAGATTCACCACTTTCTACATCGTAACTGAAGATAGTGCTTGGGTACGTGTAGCTTGTGAATGAGTAATACAATGTTGTTTCTTCTGGTTTGCCACCAAATCCAGAAGCCGTTCCAACTCCTGGTAGAGTTACTTCGCGCACCTGTGAACCATCTTTTTGGTATTGGATGATTTGAGTTGTAGCATCTTTTAAGTAATGCGCGAAAAAGTATTTGCCACCTCTGGTTACGCTCAATGGTTTTTCGTTTTCAGCAATAACTTCTGTCCAATTATCAGTTGTAGGCTTATTGATATCCACTTTCATCAAGCGGTTGTTTGGTGCATTCAAGTTGGTTACTACGTAAAAACCATCTTCAACAGCATCAACCACATCGTGTGTGTTTTCAAATCCAGTAGCAACAGGTTCAATTTTTCCATCAGGAAGTTTCTGAACGTACAACTCGTTTCCGGTTGTGCTAACTGCTGCAGTAATGAACAAGTATTTTTGATTGTTTGAAACGTAACCACTTATGTATCTGCGCGGAGTTTTAGAACCTCCGAAAATCAGTTTATCACTTGCTTGTGGAGTGCCTAATTTGTGATAGAACAATTGGTGTTCTTGTGTTTTAGCGCTTAACTCGCTTCCTTCAGGTTTTGGATAGCTGCTGTAGTAGAAACCTTCGTTTCCGTACCAGCTTAATCCAGAGAATTTGATGTCGATAAGCGTATCTTCTAAAACTTCTTTCGTTTCAGCGTCAATGATAATTACCTTACGCCAATCTGATCCGCCTTCAGAGATTTGGTAAGCACACAAGCTACCATCTTTGGTGAAGCTAACTCCAGCTAGAGAAGTTGTTCCATCTGCTGAAAAAGTATTTGGGTCTAAGAAAACTTCTGCATCAGAGCCTTCTTTTTTGCGGTACATAACCGATTGATTTTGTAATCCATCGTTTTTGTTGAAATATTCCCATCCACCTTCCTTAGATGGTGCACTACGTTTTTCGTAATTCCACACTTTTTTAAGATGAGCCGCTATATCGTCTCTGTAGGGAATTTGATCGAGGTAACCGAAAGTCACTTTATTTTGAGCTTCAACCCATGCTTTGGTTTCTTCAGACATATCATCTTCTAACCAACGGTAAGGATCTGCTACATCGTGACCAAAATAGGTGTCAACGGTATCCACTTTTTTAGTTTCCGTGTAAGTAACCGGTATTTGTTTCCAAGCCATTTCAGATTTCTTTTCTGCTTCTTGCGAACCACATGAAGCCATCATTCCAACTAACGGAACAATTGCGAGGAGTGTTTTTTTCATTTTGATGTTTTTATCGATGAGGTTTAGCGAAGATAATAAACTAGTTTGCCTTGTGACTTACCGTTAATAACAAAGCTTGAAAGTTGACTAAAATGCAACTCGTGTTTATTCTGTGTTAAGCGCTTGCTAAGCAAGTATTAAACTGCTTTACTTGTGTGTTGGTTCAAAATTTCATTTTAATTATTGTTTACATTTGTTTACATATATTAAACTAAATCATAAAAAATGGTGAAGCTAGTAGTACTGGACATGGCAGGTACAACAGTTAAGGATGATCATGAGGTGGAAAAGTGCTTCAAAGAAGCTTGTGT
Organism: uncultured Flavobacteriales bacterium; assembly: GCA_913045895.1. GTDB lineage: Bacteria > Bacteroidota > Bacteroidia > Flavobacteriales_G > Salibacteraceae > UBA6049. The sequence continues at coordinate 3,641 of CAJWSQ010000142.1, forward strand.
CTTAACGGGGTTAGAGCTGTCTGACGAAGAGATCTTAGCTGCTCAAGGATGGTCTAAAAGGTTTGTTTTTGAACATTTTTGGAAAAAGAAAATAGGTGATAATCAAGGGGAGTTAACTCTTGCAGTAGATAAATCATATAACGTATTTAAAGAGGTATTAGAAGGGTATTACTCTCAGAAAAATGTGTTGCCAACCGAAGGTGCAATTGAAACATTTAATTTTCTCAAAGAGCATGATATCAAGTGTGTTTTAACAACTGGTTTCTACAGAAAAATAACGGATATTATATTAGAAAAACTAGGTTGGTTAGAAGGCTTGGATGAAAACTATGTAGGCGGTAAAGATAGCTTGATAAGCATGTCAATATCTAGTGACGATGTTGAAAACGGTAGACCAAACCCTGATATGATTCACAAAGCTATGAGGCAGTTTGGAATTGATAATGCAAAAGAGGTAATCAAAATTGGTGATACTCCTTCTGATATTCAGGCCGGTAAAGCAGCTAATTGTTTGATGTCTATTGGTTTGACTAATGGGACGCATAGCCAAGAACAACTGGAGAAAACAGATTACGATCTGCTGTTGACAAGTTTGTTAAAATTTCCTGAGGTGTTAAAAGAGGAGTTAGTGGTTAATAGGTGATTAGTGGGTTAAGCCAACTCGGTAGCATTTATTGCTCATGGCATATTCAAATGCTTGGTTGATATTTTCAAACTTGAATTCCTTTTCAACTAGGTTTTCGAAATTGTACTTCTGGTTAAATTCAGTAACAAAATTGGTAGCATTTATTAGGTCGATAGGAGTGTAATTGTGAATACCTAAAATAACATTTAAGTTACGTACTATTTTTTCGGCACTAATAGAGATGTTTGGTTGAGTATAAACAGAACCCACTAAAACAATTTTTCCACCGATGTCTAATTTATCTATACAATTTTCAATTGCTTTAGAGTTTCCAGATGTTTCAATAATGATATCGTATTTAGTTTCTATATCATCTAAATTTATAAGTGATTTATTTGACCCAAAATCATGTGATTTATTGCATCTATTTTTATCTAAATCTAATGCGTTTATAAAAGATGCATTTTTCTCATTGATTTGAGCGCAGGCTGAAAGTCCTAGTATTCCTAATCCGGATACTAGGACTTTTTTATTGTTGAAGTCACCAGCTAAACGAATAGCACCTTGAATTGTAGCGTGTGTGCAATTAATAGGAGATAGAGATGGAAAGGGTAAGTCTTTAGTTATTTTACAAATTGTTGTGTGTTCTCGAATAATGAAATGTGTGGCAAAACCTCCGTTTAAAGGAGTTTTTTCCGAGTTTTCGACATGGCCGTATTTAAAAAGCGATTTAGATTTCTGTGGAAATCCTTTTTGTGCAATTTCATCATTTGGGTCATAAGCATAAACAGACCATGTGATTAAATCTCCAGATTCAAGAGTTAACCCGTTGTCATCAGTTTTTCTTTTAGATTCTACTACTTCGCCAATAATTTCATGGCCAAGTATTGATGGTGATGGACTGCTTCTTCTTCCTGAAAAGGTGTGTAGGTCACTAGTGCAAATGGTAGTGTATTTTATCTTAACTAAAACTTCATTTTCATTTATCTCAGGAATTTTGTTTTCTACGATTTCTAAATGCTTATTTGGTTCGTGAAACACGGAGATAATAGCGTCTGTATTATTTGTACACATATGTTTAAAATTATTTGACGAAAATAAAACTTACTATTTGATGGAATATTATGTTAAAATTAAGTTGAAAAACCCAGCTGTATTATCTCTCTGGTTAATGGTTGCAAGTTTTACTTGTTATACAGGTATGTATGCTGTTAGGAAATCATTTTTAGCATTGTCATTTGAAGGTGATTCGGTTTTTGGTATGGATCTAAAATCTGTAATGATAATCAGTCAGATTTTAGGGTATATGTTATCCAAGATGTATGGGGTTAAGTTGCTTTCAGAGTTGCACGGTAAGAATCGTGTGAAGTTTCTTGTAGGGTTTGTTTTGTTTGGGTTGATGATGTTGGTTGTTACAGCTCTAGTTCCTGTGAAATATGTGCCGCTATCTATGTTTTTAAATGGCTTGCCTTTAGGAATGGTGTTTGGATTGGTGATGTCGTATTTAGAGGGTAGGACGAGTACTGAATTGCTTACAGCAGCTTTGAGTAGCACGTTTATTTTTAGTACGGGTTTAATAAAATCAATAGGGCAATGGCTTCATTTACATCTGTCAATTAATGAGTTTCATGTACCGTGGTTAGTTGGGTTAATCTTCTTTCCCTTTTTCTTAATCTCTGTTTGGATGCTTTATGTTTCTCCTGATCCAACCAATAACGATATCAAAGAGAGACTTCAGCGGAAAGAAATGAATGCCAAAGACAGGTTAGAGTTTTTGAAGTCTAACTTTTATATGATTTCGCTATTAGTCTTAACGTATGTTGCTTTAACAATTTTACGAGATTTTAGAGATAACTTTATGGTTAATCTTTGGGATGAGTTAGCCGTAGAAGGAATTGATTTTACGGTTTACACCGTTACGGAAACACCTATAGCTATTGTAACGCTTTTGATTTCGGCAAGCTTAATTCGTATTAAAAACAACATCAAAGCACTTAATACATCGCTTTATTTAAATGTGATATGCTCTGTTGTGTTGTTTGTAAGTACCATGCTTTATGGTTTAGGTGTTTTGGGAGCTGTTGCATGGATGGTTATTTCTGGTTTCGCGCTTTACCTTCCTTATATATTGTTTCACACAAGCATTTATGAGAGGTTGATTCCAGTAATTGGCTCAGTAGCTAATGTGGCATTCTTATTTTATATGTCTGATTCAATAGGTTATTGTGGAAGCGTGATATTGCTTTTGGTGAAGGATGTTTTTTGGGTGGATGCATCATGGTTGGGGGTGTATTTCCCCGTTGTGTATTCAGTTTCTATTGGTGTTTGTATGTTTTCTCTACTTGCAATTCTGGGTGTTGCTAAATATAGAAGGTAGTTTATATATAGTAAAATATACTGCTGTTAATTTAATGTAATTAAGATTCGTTTATTTGAGAGGTTTTGATTTTTAACGGGCTTAAATAGCAATAAAACAGTTCTTAAGGGTGGTTTTTTACTATTGGTTTGTCATTCGGTTAAGTTTACAACAAGTAATAATTAATTCCCTAGAAATTTACAAATAGTAAACAATCGAAACTTTTCTTTGCCTTTAGAAATTCAAAACCAATTGTATGAAATCAACAAAACTTTTTTTGGTACTAGTCCTGCAGCTTTGGGCGCTGCGGTCTATGTCGCAAAATCATAACTACGCATTAAATTTTGATGGTAGTGATGATTATATCCAGCTAGGGCAGCTTACTGGAATTGATAGTACGAGTAACACATTAGAATTGTGGATTAAAGTTCCGGTAGTTGGTACTGGGGGTTTAACTTCATCTGAGCGTGTTGGGATTATTTTAGGTGGGTATAATTCTACTCCGCACTTTAATTATGAGATTACAACAAATGGTAGACCAAGGGTTTACTGGAATAATGGTGAGGTGAATCTTACGGCATCTTCAACTTACGATGTGAGAGATGGTAAGTGGCATCATTTGGCATACGTAAGAGATGTGACTAATAATTTCATTAAAATATTTCTAGATGGTAATGAGATTGCTGCATCAACTAGTGCGGGTACTAATATCAACATGACTGTTCCTCAGCGTATTGGTAGAGATAATAGAACTTCGGGAACTACTCACAATTTTCATGGTTCAATGGATGAATTGCGTATTTGGGATTACGCAAAATCTGAAACTGAAATTAGAGCATCTATGTGTTCTACAGTGGATCCAAACTCAACAGGGTTGTTGTCGTATTATAACTTCAATGTTTCTTCAGATACATTCTTAATCGATCAAACAGGAACATTAGGTGGTAATTTGCAAAACTTTGGATTTACTGGGAATGTTTCTAACTGGTTTGTTTCAGATGCACCGTTTGGAGATGTTTCTGTGTATGATTATGCGGTGTCATCAACTTCTGTAATAACTACAGGGACTTCATGCAGTCCTGCTTTTTGTGCAG
>CAJWSQ010000143.1 GCA_913045895.1 uncultured Flavobacteriales bacterium
ATAATCAAAAGAAGCATATCCTTTAGATACAGTTTTCAATCGGTCGTAAAAATCAAATACAATTTCTGCCAATGGCATTTCAAAAATGATTTCAACACGATCTGTAGTCAAGTAACTTTGGTTGATTAAGATTCCTCTTTTCTCAATACACAAGGTCATTACAGCTCCAACAAAATCAGACTTTGTAATAATTTGAGCATTGATATAAGGTTCTTCAACTTGACTAATTAAACCTGGATCAGGTAGTTCACTCGGGTTGGTAACTTTTAAATCCTCCCCTTTAGTTGTTGTTGCATGGTAAGATACGTTGGGAACTGTTGTAATAACAGTCATATTAAACTCACGTTCCAAACGCTCTTGAATAATTTCCATGTGAAGCATTCCTAAGAATCCACAACGGAAACCAAAACCCAATGCCGCTGATGACTCAGGCTCAAATGTTAAAGATGCATCATTCAATTGAAGCTTTTCAATAGATTCACGAAGCTCTTCGTATTCATCCGTATCAACTGGATAAATACCAGCAAATACCATTGGCTTCACATCTTCAAATCCCTTGATGATGCTCTGAGTTGGATTTTCAACATGAGTAATGGTATCACCCACTTTTACTTCACGTGCTACTTTAATCCCAGAAATAATGTAACCCACATCTCCAGCAGAAACTACATCTCTACTTTCTGGTTTAAGTTTTAGTACACCAATCTCATCAGCACCATATTCTTTCCCTGTATTGATGAATTTAACCAAATCACGCTTTTTAATCTGGCCATCAAAAACACGGAAATAAGCAATAATTCCACGAAAAGGATTGAATACTGAATCGAAAATCATGGCTCTTAATGGAGCATCTAATTCACCTTCAGGAGCTGGAACTCTATTAATAATAGCTTCTAAAACCTGGTCAACACCTTTACCTGTTTTACCACTGGCTTGAAGAATATCTTCATATTCGCAACCAATCAAATCAACAATTTGATCGCTCACTTCTTCGGGCATTGCACTCGGCAAATCCATCTTATTTAATACTGGAATGATTTCTAAATCATGCTCCAATGCTAAATACAGGTTAGAGATGGTTTGAGCTTGAATACCTTGAGTTGCATCTACAATCAAAAGTGCACCTTCACAAGCTGCAATTGAACGCGATACTTCGTAAGAGAAGTCAACGTGTCCAGGGGTATCAATTAAGTTTAATACATATTTTTCACCATTGTGCTCATAGTTCATTTGGATGGCGTGACTTTTAATGGTAATACCACGTTCACGTTCCAAATCCATGTCATCAAGTGTTTGCTCTTGAAGTTCGCGATCACTAACGGTACCAGTAGCTTGTAATAAGCGATCTGCTAATGTACTCTTCCCGTGATCAATATGGGCAATGATGCAAAAATTGCGGATGTTTTTCATACTCAACCAAAATGGTGTGCGAAAATATGGTTTTCAATCAGAATGTAAATGAATTCTGAGAGACTGCTTAAAGGTATTTAAATTGTGTGGAATTACTCTTGGATGTAATTGCCTTTAATTTGATTGAAATATTGGGCAACATACTTACCAATGATATCGAATTCTAGATTGATTCGATCTCCAATTTTCAAGTTTTTAAACACCGTATGATCATATGTGTATGGAATGATAGCTACTGAAAATCGGCCTTCAGAAGAATTGAAAACAGTTAAGCTAGTTCCGTTAATACAAATGGAGCCTTTCTCTACCGTTACATTACCTAAAGCTGGATCATAGGAAAAGGTAAAAATCCAACTCCCGTCTTTTTCTTCAATGCCAACAACTTCTCCAACTTGATCTACATGACCTTGAACAATGTGTCCATCTATACGGCCATTCATTACCATGCAGCGCTCTAGATTAACTTCGTCACCAACTTTTAAATCTCCTAAATTGGTTTTGATTAAAGTTTCGTCAATTGCTGTTACAACATATGACTCTTCTTTGAGCTCAACCACCGTAAGGCAAGTCCCATTGTGAGCAATGCTTTGGTCTATTTGTAACTCAGAAATAAACGGTGCTTTTACTTCGATGTGAAGATTGGTTCCTTCATTCTGCAATGTGGTAATTTCACCCAATTGCTCTATTATTCCAGTAAACATTAATTATTCGGAAATTTTCGAATTTGATTGATCAAAGTTATTGTTCCTTTTAGTTCACGAGGAACTAAACCTTGTAATCGCCATTCATAAACAGTACAAACATAGAAGTATACTCCATCACTTAATTCCCTATCGCCATTGAACATATTTGTGCCATCCCACATGATGTCTGGATCTTCGGTTTCAAAAACCTTATCACCCCATCTGTTGAAAACGGTAAGTTCAATTTTGGTAACTTGACGGTATGGGAACGGTCTGAAATGATCATTATGCCCATCACCACCAGGAGTAAACACATTTGGCAACTCATAAATTGGACAGTTGTCTGCACAAACAGAATCACTCAAAGGACTTTCATTTTGAAAAGAATCAATAGCAGTTACAGAATAACAGCCAGCCACACTTAAATCTTCAGGCACATCAAAAACAAATTCTGTTACTGTTGGGTCAAATATTTCTGCAACAAGTCGGAATTCACTACTTATAAACTGTTTTCTGTAAATTCTATACCCCATCACATCGTCTACAGAGTCACAAACTTGTTCTGGATTAGTCCATGAAAGGTATCTAGTTCCTATTTCACAATCTGCTTCAAGGTTTATATCAATTGGAGGGCATGGAGCCTGATTATCTTCAGCTATACCACATGAAACTTGAGAGAAATTATACAATGGAGATTCAAAACCTGTGGTTGTATATTCTCCAATTGAGCGAACTCGGTAACAATAATCATTTCCATTAACCAACCCAGAGTCTACATACAGGGCACTTGATACAGTATCTAATATTTCAAATGTATTTGCACCTGGAGTTGTTTCACGATAAACAACATATTCACTATTGTACCAAGGTACAGTCTCAGTCCAAGTTAAACGAACTCGATTGTCTAATCCGGTGTTATTTAAATACACTGATGAAGCTGCAGGAGAGTTACCAACTAAAGAGCCATTATTATACAATGCTATTCTATATGTATGCTGTAAATCTTGAGTATTAATATGATTGTCAACAAAAATAGTATCCATCAAATTTAGATCTGTTCCAACTGGCATTTGAGCGATCTCATCAAATGCACCTTGAGCATTTCTTCTAAGCACACGATACTGGTATGGACCTGTATAAATACTCAGATCCAGCTCAGTTGGTTTAGCCCACTTAACGGTATCTGCGCCATTTGAAACATCTGTTTCTATAACACTTACATGAGTGAGTATAGGCACATCTCTAATTAACTCCGTACAAAATTCATAGGTCGCGTAACTTTCAGATCCATCATCAAAAGTTGCATATACCATGTAGCAATACTTAACACCATGATACAAACCCAACCCATTATTATCATCAAAAAACGTTGTTTGAGACGGATCGTCTATTGTAACCAAGTGACTATAACCTAAGCTAGCGGGTACTCCTGTTTCACAACCATTGGGTGAATAGCCAGCCGAGTCAACACGTCTGTATATTTCATACCCAGTATGATTGTCACAGGCTAAATAATCCCACTGCAAATTAATTCCTGAACCTTGAGGACTTGCTTGCTCATTTACAGGAGGTGGAGCTAGAACAGAAATATTCCAAGTAAGATAATCTGTTAACTCTACATGATTTGGATCAAACGAATTACCATCATTTGCTCTGAAGACAACGTAGTAAGGATTTAACCTTATGTGTCTGCACTCTGGATCCCATGTGAAATTAGATGTAACCGAATTAGTACCAGTTAAATCATCAAATTGAGCTTGATTGCCATTCACCAAAAAGGGCTCGCCAGTAGCGCTCAGTGTAACTTGATTGCCTACATCAGGATCAGACGCACTGATAGCCTTTATTATAGATTCATTTGCACGAACACAAGTATCTTCAACATTTTCTATTACCGGTGGCTCATTGTCACATGCCAAAACATCTATTTGCATGTCCCTCAAAACTGAACCAACTTTAACCCACATTCCGTTCGCCATTTTTCGCCATTCAGTAATAAGAATAGCAACATTAAACTCACCAGTAAGTGGTGGTACTTGCCACGTTAACGTACCGGTAATTGGGTCAATAGAAATCGTATTGTTATTTGACGGGCCAACTTGATCTGGCTGCACAAATCCTGGTATTGGTTCTCCATCCAATCCAAGACAAGAAACTAACTCGTATGACAAGCTATCGCTAAACCCATTAATACTTAAATCTTGATCAACAGCTCCAGGATTATGTTCATAGGTTCTATAAATACAAGCTACATCAACAGGAGGGTTTGTCAATAGAGGAGAATTATTAGGTGTTGATGATGAGGTAATCACCAATTCAGATTCAATGTAGAATACAACATTTACAGATAGTGGAATATTCAAAATATTCTCATTCCTGTTAGGGTCTTCCATTGAAATGGTGTAAGTACCTGTTGATGGAAAGGTGTGAGTGGTTACGTATAAGTTTTGCTTGATATCATTACCAATATTAACACCCCCATGAGCACAACCAGAAAACGGACTTCCATTGGTACGAGCAACAACTTCAGAAGTCCCATCACCAAATTCAACAGTCAATTCACATCTATCAGCCTGAACTGAAGAAGCTTTGGTATATGTTGTCACAGTCACTTCATAAGTTAAACCACTTATGTGCCTGTATGTGATTTCTCCAGCACGATTGTGTGTTGCAAAAACAGAAATCGATGAAAAAACAACAAGGATGAATAAAAGTAATTTTCTAGTCATGTAGGTTTTCTGTTTTATCAGAAATCAAATTTAAACCAAAGTCAATCAATTATAGCGGCTTATACAAACCTTAACTAATCATTACAAAATAACGATTTAAAACCCGTAATGTTATGACGCTCTACTAAATGGTTGAGTTGCTCAGGTAAACGGGTGTGTTGATATGTGTAAATCACTAATTTTGCTCCATGTCTAAAAAGCGAAACGAAAAATTTAAGATCGGTATCTCTTGCGGAGATATGAACGGTGTTGGAATGGAAGTAATAATGAAGACCTTCATGGATCCTCGCATGTTCGACTTCTGCATTCCAATTGTTTACGGATCTATGAAAGCAGCAAACTTTTACCGTAAAAAACTCAATTACAACGATTTTAGTTTCCATCAAATAGATTCACCTGAAAAAGCTCACGCTAAAAAGTTGAACTTCATTCAGGTTGGAGACGATTCGCTTTTTGTTGATTTTGGGAAATCTTCAAAAGAAGCTGGCGAACTAGCGTTCATGGCGCTTGAAAAAGCAACTGAAGATTTAGCAGCAAACTACACAGACATATTAGTAACTGCTCCAATCAACAAACACAACATGCAATCGGATAAGTTCAACTTCCCTGGACATACCGAATATTTGGCCAACTACGCCAATGAGGAAAATCCAATTATGTTGTTGTGCCATGATGAATTGAGAGTCGGAATTGTTACAGGTCACATCCCTTTAAAAGAGGTGAGCAATGTATTAACGGAAGAGTTGATCTTGAAAAAGCTGAGTGTTTTCCATAAATCACTCACACAAGATTTCTTAATTAATAGACCAAAAATTGCTGTGCTCGGATTAAATCCTCATGCTGGCGACAATGGTGTTATAGGAAATGAAGAAATCGATATTATCATTCCTGCAATTGAAAAAGCACAAAACGAAGGCATCTATGCATTCGGGCCTTTTCCAGCTGACGGATTTTTTGGGTCATCACAATTCAAACAATTCGATGGTGTGTTAGGTATGTACCACGACCAAGCTTTGGCACCATTCAAAGCGCTTTCGTTTGATGCTGGAGTCAATTATACTGCAGGTTTACCCATTGTTAGAACATCACCAGATCATGGTACAGGATACGGTATCGCAGGTAAAGGACTGGCCTCTGAAGGTTCATTCAGACACGCAGTATACTTGGCTTACGACATCTTTTCGAACCGAAAATTACATCGTGAAGTGAGTGCAGACCCACTGGTTTCAAACCCTCGTCACGAAAAAAACCATCATTAATTGTCTAGATAACTGATTTTATTACTTTTGCAATCCTTTTATGAAAAGGAAAGATATTTTCCTGCGTGATTTCAACATTTCATTCGGAGGCTTAAAGGTAGGTCTTCACGAATACGAATTTGAATTAAGCAGACAGTTCTTTGAAAGCATCGAATACTCTGAAATAGAGGACGGACAGCTTGATTTAACCTTCCAATTAGAGAAGCAATCGAGCTTACTTACACTTTATTTTGATATTCAAGGTTACATTGTTTTACCATGCGACAGATGTACTGAACCAACCCGTGTTGATTTAGACATTCATGAGCGTTTATTGGTAAAATTTAGCGATGAAGATTTTGACAGTGAAGAAATAGTCACTTTGCCAGTTCAGGCACATGATATCCAAATCGCACCACATGTATATGAATTCATAAGAGTAAATATTCCATTGAAGGTTGTTCATGAAGATGAAGCCGATTGCAATTCTGAATATTTAGATAATATCTCAGGAATTGCTGAAGATCAATTGGATGAAACTGATGCTGAAGAAGATATTGACCCTCGTTGGGAGGCATTAAAAAAATTGAAGAAAGATTAAAATTGATAGAAAATGGCACATCCTAAAAGAAAGACGTCAAAAACGAGAAGAGACAAGAGGAGAACCCATTACAAGGCTGAAGCCCCTCAAATTGCAGTTTGTTCAACAACTGGACAACCGCATGTTTATCACCGTGCTCACTGGCATGAAGGTAAACTTTACTACAAGGGTAAGGTAGTAATGGAGAAGGAGGTATTAGTGTAATTCGGCTTTCTTCCTAAATTTGACGCTTTGTTATCAAAGCTCCTGAAGAAAACTGTCCGATTACATGATTAAACTTGCACTCGATATATCTGGTGGAGATTTTGCTCCTGAATCCAATGTGGTTGGAGCAATTGAAGCCTATAAAGAGCTTGGCTCTGATGTTCATGTTACCTTGATTGGTGATGAACAGGTGGCCAAAGAAATATTAGAGAGAGAAGGCTTTGATGCTTCTCTCTTTTCTTTTATTCATACAACTGATGCCATTGGCATGGGAGAACATCCGGTAAAAGCATTTACGCAAAAACCAAATTCTTCTATAGCTATTGGCTTCAAACTGCTTGCCACTCAGCAGGTAGATTCATTTGCTAGCATTGGTAACACTGGTGCTATGCTTGTTGGTTCAATGCATTCAATTAGGACTATTCCTGGAATCATTAGACCGTGTATTTCATCTGTATTTCCTCAACTTAATGGCGGTTTTAGCATTGCACTAGACGTTGGCACCAATGCCGATTGTAAACCAGATGTATTGCTTCAATTTGCCATGTTAGGTTCAATCTATATGAAAAACGTTTACGGGATTGAGAAACCTCGTGTTGCGTTAATCAACATAGGTGAAGAAGAGGAAAAAGGCAACTTGCTAACCAAGGCAGCATTCCAACTTTTAAAAGATTGTGATACACTAAACTTTGTTGGAAACGTAGAAGGAAATGATCTATTTTTTGACAAAGCCGATGTATTTGTTTGCGATGGTTTTACTGGAAATATTATCCTAAAACAAGCCGAAGCAGTTTACACATTGGTTAAGGAAAGAAACATCAATGATGATTTCTTCAACCGCTTCAATT
>CAJWSQ010000144.1 GCA_913045895.1 uncultured Flavobacteriales bacterium
AATAAATAATACTCTCAACTTTTCATTTACCCAAATTTAGAGCTTCTTGAAAAAAAGCTTCTAACCGATCTATGGCCAATTCTTTTGAAAATTCTTTGACGAAGATCTTTTTAGGTGAGTATTTTAGAAGTTCGGTAGCTTTCGAAAAGTTAATTATGTTATTGGCGCGACAATGGTAAACCAACGTGTTATAACCTACACCGAAAGTTGAGCTAATAGCATAAAATTGCTCGGGAGTAGAATATTGTGGATTCCATCTTCTTTTTCGGAACTCAGAAAAAACACCAGCAATTGGCATTAATAAATATCCAGCAAATGAATTCACCAACAACTCTTCCTCGTCTTGTTCAGGTGTATATTGATTGGTGTGAGTTAATGCGTCAATTTTAGAACCATGAGAGTATGTATGATGCCCAAGTTCATGTGCACATGTAAAAACACGCCTTGGTATAGGTCTTTCATTTGATAAGAGAATTGTAGAGTTGTTCTTCTTATCAGATTGAACGTACAACCCTTCCATATTTATCGGCACAATGCGAACTGTTACATTCAAAGCCTCACAGGTGTCATAAATGTTAATGGGGGAAAACATATTCACCCCAAGCTTCAAGCGAACTTTCTCAGCAGATTTAATAGCACTCTGATGTAGTGGGTTCATAATTATTTTGGAAGAATTTTCATTAACTCAATGAGTTTTTTAATCTGATCTTCATCGAGTTTTTCAAGTTCACGAGCGGCAAACTTGAAATTAGCGCCTTCGGTTTCTGTTTCTTCAAGAAGTAGCCAAGATGAATCAACTCTATAAAGATTAGCAAACTCGATTATTTCTTCAGCACTTACCTTTCTTCTTCCTGCTTCTATTTCAGAAATTGTAGGCCTTTGTATCTTTAAAATAATGGCAGATTGCTCTTGAGAAAGGCCAGCTTGAATTCTTGCTTCTTTTAGCCTTTTCGCAATTTTCTCTCTCTTTGATTCCATTTTTAATCTATTATGTCAACCAATTTATTTGCTGCTTCTGTTATGGACAGTTGCTTTCTGGTCGATTTCTCGAAAAATATGTAGCAGTTGTCAGGGATATTAATATCTAAGGCTACCTCAAGTCTTGTCATGACCGATATAAGAATTTGACTAGTAAGCCCTTCATTATATGGTCTAGTATTTCTTGTAATGGTAGTATCGAGCCCAAGTCCCTTGCTGACTTCTTCAATAATTACTCGCAAATGTCCTTCAACTAATTTTGTATCTAACTTCATAGTGTGTATGGTTAGATTACGAATATAGTAAGAAAATATTACACACGTAAGCATTTCTTACATTTATTGTAAGAATTTAAGTAAACAGGCTGCTAAGCTCCAACGCCCTTGGGTTTGAGATACAAAGAAAAAATACAACGCATCATTTAATAGTTCATCAATGACTGACAAATTGAGTAGTACGCCTTTCACATCCTATTAACAGCAAACTCACTGCATAACAAGAAAATAGAATAGGGCATATAACATAATCATCCGCAAGAACTGACAACTCTCGAATATCAACATCCAAAACATCTGTGATCATTATCAGATCAGTCAAGTGTGGCTGTGATTTGTTGTTGTAAAAGAAGTAACCGTAGTAGTACTTTTCAAATGCTTAGTTAGTTCTTTTTGCATCAAAGCAAAATGAAAATAACACCAATAAGAAATTTGACAACCGCTGAATACAGAAATCTAATTCCGTCAAATTTCTCCTTGAAATCCTAATCCCTGAGAAACGTAATAAAATGAAGTTCCTGACCACCCGTATATAATAACTCGATCATAATCGCGTATTTTTTTCATTCCTTTACCTAACACATAAACGAATATAATTAATATTATGTTAATTAGGATTTTCTAAAAGAAAGGGAGCTGTTTAAAACTCCCTGTTCTCTATGTTTCTAATTACTCGCCTAAAACTTTGGTTTTCATTTCTGAGTATTTTTCAGATTGTCCAGTTTTACCGTACAACTCCATCAAAGTTTTCATTACGGTTTTGTTATCTGGCTCTATTGATAAAGCTGTTTCTAATGGTCCAATTGCTTGGTTAAACAAAGCATCACGTTCTTTTTTCAAGATATCGTATTGCTTTTGGTCGTTAATATCCAAGTTGTTCATTTTCTCTTGAACTTCACCACTGGCATTTACATACATCGCACCAAGGTTATAGTTCGCGTCAAAATTCTTAGGATCAATTTCAACTGCTTTTTTGTAATCTGCTTCTGCTAAATCTTTTTGTCCAGCTTGGTCGTATAAAGTTCCACGAGCAAATAACAACGTTGTATTTGTTGGATCCCCAGCAATTGCTTCTGTCAAGTTAGTAATCGCTTGATCACGTTTGCTTGGATCTTTCAAATACAAGTTAGTTTCTAACAACAACAAGTTTTTGTCACCAGGAAACTTCGCTTTACCTTCTTGAATGGTTTCCATAGCAGCATCTGTGTTCTCTAATTGCAATTGTAAACTCGCAATTCTGTAGAACAAGTTAGAACTATCGTAACCTGTTTCTTTCACTTTGCTGTACATTTCAATAGCACGCTCAAAGTTTTCAGCTTGTTGAGCCATTGCACCAGCATTGTAATATGCTGTGGTATCTAATGCACCAAAGTGACCACGTACGTTAGCCGCTTTTTCAAAGTTAGTTGAAGCCGTTACAAAATCTTTACCGTTGTAAGCTGCAATAGCATTGTTGTAGTAAATATTCAACAATTGACTGTATTGTTTATCAATGTCGCTTTTACTTACACGCTTATTATTATCTACCAATTCATAAGCTTTTTCTAAAGCCTGTTGAGCTGTTTCAGCAGCACCATCTTTTAATCCAGCGTAATTAGGATTGTCTGAAATGGCCAACTGAATGTAAATCTCACCTCTATACAGGTGTGTTTTTGGATCATTCATGGTTTTTTCATGAACGGCTGCCTCATCAATAGCTTCTTTGGCTTTGTCAAAATCACCTTGCTCTTTGTAGTTATAGGCACTGGTAACTTTCATAGATTGAGCTTGCACTCCACCCATTATACTTAATCCAATAGCTACACTAAAAACAATTTTCTTCATATCTGTATGCTTATCTTTTTCGATTTGCGGACGAATTTAATTATTCTTCCCCTCCTTCTGGTGCAGAATCTGTGCCAATTTCTCCAGCACCCTCCTCGCCTTCTTCACCTTCAACCTCTTCTTCTTCATCAGAATGAGGAACTTTGGCTACTGCAGCAATTTCATCTTTACCTTTCAGAGAAATTAAACGAACACCTTGTGTTGCACGACCCATAACGCGTAATTGCGCTACTTCCATACGTAAGGTAATTCCGTTTTTATTGATGATCATTAAATCATCATCGTCTGTAACAGATTTGATAGCAATAAGTTCACCCGTTTTATCAGTGATATTCATGGTTTTAACCCCTTTACCACCACGGTTGGTAATACGGTAATCGTCTAAATCAGTACGTTTTCCGTATCCTTTTTCACTTACTACCAATACTGAAGTACTGTTGTCTTCAGCATCAATGCAAATCATACCTACTACTTCATCTTTGTCGTGTGCTAGCGTAATACCACGAACACCAGAAGAATTACGTCCCATTGAACGTACTTTTTCTTCGTGGAAACGGATAGCTCTACCACTTCTCAAGGCCATAACTACGTAGCAGTTACCGTTGGTCAATTTCGCTTCTAACAATTCGTCTTCTTCACGAATGTTAACCGCAATAATACCGTTGGTTCTCGGTCTTGAATAAGCTTCTAAGCTCGTTTTCTTGATGGTACCGTTTTTAGTACACATCGTGATGAAGTTGTTTTGAACGTATTCCGTATCGGTTAGATCTTCAACGTGGATGTAAGTAATTACCTTATCATCTTGCTCGATGTTGATCATGTTTTGGATTGCTCTACCCTTCGACTGTTTGGTTCCTTCCGGAATTTCGAAGACGCGCATCCAGTAACATCTACCTTTTTGCGTGAATACCAATAAGTAGTTGTGTGTAGAAGCTACAAATAGGTTTTCGATGAAGTCGGAGTCACGTGTTGATGATCCTCTACTTCCACGTCCACCGCGAGCTTGTGTTTTGTACTCGTTCAACGAAGTACGTTTGATGTATCCCAAGTGAGAAATAGTAACAACTACCTCTTCATTTGGAATCATATCTTCAATGCGGAAATCAGCAGAAGCGTACACAATTTCGGTTCTTCTTTCGTCACCGTATTTGTCTTTTACTTCAACCAATTCTTCTTTGATGATGTCCATTCGCAAACCTTCATCAGCCAATACTGACTCTAAATGCTCAATGGTTTTCATCAACTCAGCATATTCTTCTTTAATCTTATCTCTTTCCAGTCCGGTTAAACGCTGTAAACGCATTTCCAGAATGGCTTTCGCTTGAATTTCAGAAAGTCCAAAGCGACTCATCAAACCTTCACGAGCTTCATCACCCGTTTGTGATCCACGAATCAATGCGATTACTTCATCTAAGTTATCTAAGGCAATTAAATAACCTTCTAAGATGTGTGCACGCTCTTTGGCTTTGCGTAATTCATATTGCGTTCTGCGCGTTACCACTTCGTGACGATGTTCCACAAAGTGATGAATCAATTCTTTCAAGTTTAACGTGAAAGGACGACCATTAACCAACGCAACGTTATTAACTGAGAATGAAGTTTGTAGCTGTGTGTGTTTGAATAAGTTGTTCAATACAACATTCGCGATAGCATCGCGCTTCAATTCATACACAATGCGCATCCCTTTACGATCCGACTCATCGCGGATATCAGAGATACCTTCAATCTTTTTATCGTTTACCAACTCAGCCGTCTTGATAATCATTTCGGCTTTGTTTACTTGGTATGGGATTTCAGTCACAATAATTCGAGTACGACCTGAAACTTCATCATCTTCAATTTCAGCTTTCGCTCGAATAACTACTCTACCTCTCCCCGTTTCAAATGCTTGGCGAACACCATCAATACCATAAATAACTCCACCCGTTGGGAAATCAGGAGCTTTTACGTATTGCATCAAACCTTCAACATCAATGTCGCGGTTATCAATGTAAGCTATGGTAGCATTTACAACTTCTGTTAAGTTGTGAGGCGCCATATTGGTTGCCATACCTACGGCAATACCACTAGCACCATTAACAAGGAGTTGTGGTATTTTAGAAGGAAGAACCGTTGGCTCTTTCAAAGAGTCGTCAAAGTTGTTTACGAAATCAACCGTTTCTTTGTCGATATCGCCCAACATCTCTTCAGAAACCTTGCGTAAACGAGCCTCAGTATAACGCATTGCTGCGGGGCTATCACCATCTACAGAACCAAAGTTACCTTGACCATCAACCAATGGTACACGCAAACTCCATGTTTGAGCCATACGCACCATCGTATCGTATACTGATGAATCACCATGCGGGTGATACTTACCTAAAACTTCCCCAACAATACGGGCTGATTTCTTGTATGGACGGTTGGAGTATACACCCAAATCCATCATACCATATAATACCCTTCTGTGTACTGGTTTTAATCCATCGCGCACATCCGGAAGTGCCCTCGATACAATCACCGACATGGAATAGTCGATGTAGGCGGTCTTCATTTCCTCGTCAATATTAACGGGGATTATTCTTTCACCATCTGCCATATATGTCTTGTATTCAGTTTATTAGTTAGCTAGTAGGCTATACAGCACTACACACGCTATGCAAATGTCGAAAGTAAGCAAACGTTTTGTCCCAGAACTGTTGATAACTTGCCCTTTTTCAAACAAAACCGTGTTGATAAAAACGCGTGTTTTGAAATAGGATTGCCGTTTATTGGAATCTACTTTTGAATCTATCGGGAATTCACTAAATTGAACCGCAAGCAGAACGAAATAGATGTTTTTGCGTTGTAGTTAAAGAACAGAAAGGAGACACTTAATGGAAACCAATTTTTCTCCCCGAGTAAAAGACGTTATTTCCTTCAGTCGCGAAGAAGCTTTGCGATTGGGGCACGATTATATTGGAACGGAACACTTTCTTCTCGGAATCATTCGTGAAGGTCAGGGTGTTGCCATCCAGATTCTCAAAAACTTAAATGTTGATTTGATGGAGCTGCGCAAGCTTATTGAGCAATCTATTAAGGTTGAGAATCCGCATAAAGTCACATCAAACTTGGGAAATATTCCATTGGTGAAACAGGCTGAAAAAACGCTGAAAATCACTTATTTGGAAGCTAAGATGTTTAAAAGCCATGTGATTGGCACCGAACATCTTTTACTAAGTATTTTAAAAGATGAGAACAACGTAGCTAGCAGAGCTATGTTTAATTTTAATGTAGATTACGAACTTGTGAAAAACGAACTGGAACATATGTTAAGTCACGATGATTACACTGAAAGTGGCCCCAAAGCAGAAATCCCGGGGACTGACGATGAAGACGATCGCGGATCTGCATTTGGAGGTGGAAGCGGTTCATCTGCCGGAGGTGGCAGCGGAATGCGCAAGGGAGACACAAAATCTAAAACTCCTGTATTAGACAATTTTGGCCGTGATTTAACCAAATTGGCCGAAGACGATAAACTAGACCCTATTGTTGGTCGTGAAAAAGAAATCGAACGCGTATCTCAAATTTTGAGTCGTAGAAAGAAAAACAACCCTATTCTAATTGGTGAACCTGGTGTTGGTAAATCTGCGATTGCTGAAGGTTTGGCATTGCGTATCGTTCAAAAGAAAGTATCTCGCGTTTTATTCAATAAACGTGTAGTCACACTAGATTTAGCTAGCCTTGTTGCTGGTACCAAATACCGCGGACAGTTTGAAGAACGCATGAAAGCGGTAATGAATGAATTGGAGAAATCTCCGGACGTAATCCTATTCATTGATGAGATCCATACTATTATAGGTGCAGGTGGTGCTTCTGGTAGTTTAGATGCCAGCAACATGTTTAAACCAGCATTGGCGCGTGGTGAGATTCAATGCATCGGTGCAACTACTTTGGATGAATACAGACAATACATCGAGAAAGACGGTGCATTGGAACGTAGATTCCAGAAAGTAATGGTAGAACCAACTTCTCCAGAAGAAACGGTTACTATCTTAAACAACATTAAAGAGAAATACGAGATTCACCACAACGTGGATTACACACCTGAAGCTATTGAAGCTTGTGTGAAATTAACAGATCGTTACATCTCAGATCGTCACTTGCCAGATAAGGCTATTGATGCTTTGGATGAAGCTGGGTCTCGTGTACACATTACCAATATCAAAGTTCCTAAAGAGATCATCGATATCGAGAAACAAATCGAAGATGTGAAGGAACAAAAGAATCAGGTAGTTCGCAGACAGAAATACGAAGAAGCAGCTCAATTGCGCGATCAGGAACGCAAGCTTTCTGAGCAATTGGAAACTGCTAAAAACAAGTGGGAAGAAGAAACCAAGTTACATCGCGAAACAGTTACTGAAGACAATGTAGCTGAAGTTGTAGCCATGATGACTGGAGTTCCTACTCAACGTATTGCTCAAAAAGAAGGTGAACGATTAATCAAAATGCGCGACCAATTAAAAGGTAGCGTAATTGGACAGGACGATGCGGTTGAAAAAGTGGTTAAAGCCATTCAACGTAACCGTGCTGGATTGAAAGATCCTAACAAACCAATTGGAACGTTCATATTCTTAGGCCCTACTGGTGTTGGTAA
>CAJWSQ010000145.1 GCA_913045895.1 uncultured Flavobacteriales bacterium
CTTTCAATACATTTTCAAGGATATCCCAAACTACAGGCTCTTTTCTATCAACGATTTTCTTAGCAGACTTAACTGTTTTTACAATACCGCGCTCAATCAATTTACGAATGATAAATGGCTTGTAAAGCTCAGCTGCCATGTTTTTAGGTAAACCACACTCGTGCATTTTCAATGTTGGTCCAACAACAATTACTGAACGAGCAGAATAGTCAACACGTTTTCCTAACAAGTTCTGACGGAAACGACCTTGCTTACCTTTCAATGAATCTGAAAGTGATTTTAAAGCACGGTTTGATTCTGTTTTAACAGCACTTGATTTACGTGAGTTATCAAACAATGAATCAACTGCTTCTTGAAGCATACGTTTTTCGTTACGTAAGATTACTTCAGGAGCTTTGATCTCTAACAAACGTTTCAAACGGTTGTTACGGATAATAACTCTACGGTATAAGTCATTCAAATCTGAAGTCGCAAAACGACCACCATCAAGAGGAACTAATGGACGTAATTCTGGTGGAATAACCGGAACTACTTTAGTAATCATCCATTCTGGACGGTTTTCCAATCTTGAGTTAGCATCACGGAAAGCTTCAACAACTTGCAAACGCTTCAATGCTTCGTTTTTACGTTGCTGAGATGTTTCTGTATTTGCTTTGTGACGTAATGTATAAGATAAAGAATCCAAATCTAAACGTTGAAGCAAATCGTGTAATGCTTCAGCACCCATCTTAGCGATGAATTTGTTTGGATCATTATCATCTAAGTATTGATTCTCAGATCTGTTTGGTAATTGCTCTAATGCATCTAAATACTCTTCTTCAGAAAGGAATTCCATTACTTCATACGGCTCGCCTTCTGGGTTAACAGCCAAACCTGGCTGAATAACAACATAGCGTTCGTAATAGATAATGGTATCCAATTTTTTAGATGGCAATCCTAATAAGTAACCAATCTTGTTAGGAAGAGATTTGAAATACCAAATGTGAGCTACAGGAACAACCAAAGCGATGTGTCCCATACGTTCACGTCTAACTTTTTTCTCGGTTACTTCCACACCACAACGGTCACAAACGATACCCTTATAACGGATACGCTTGTATTTACCACAGTGACATTCGTAGTCTTTAACTGGACCGAAAATTCGTTCGCAAAACAAACCATCACGTTCTGGTTTGTATGTACGATAGTTGATTGTTTCCGGCTTAAGCACTTCACCATGCGATCTCTCTAAAATCATCTCAGGAGATGCTAAAGAAATCGTAATTCGGTTGAAGTTACTTCTTAATTTATTGTCTTTTTTAACGGCCATTTCCTCTAAGTCTAAAAAATTGAAGAAAAGATTAATCCATAGTGATGTTAAGTCCTAAACCTCGCATCTCATGTAACAATACGTTGAATGATTCAGGAATACCTGGTGTAGGCATTGTTTCACCTTTAACGATTGCTTCGTATGCTTTGGCTCTACCAACAACATCATCCGATTTTACAGTAAGCATTTCTTGAAGAATGTTGGCTGCACCGAATGCTTCCAATGCCCAAACCTCCATCTCACCGAAACGCTGTCCACCGAACTGTGCCTTACCACCTAATGGCTGTTGAGTAATCAACGAGTAAGGTCCAATAGAACGAGCGTGCATCTTATCATCTACCAAGTGGTGAAGTTTCAACATATAGATTACACCTACTGTTGCTGGCTGATCGAATTTCTCTCCAGTTCCACCATCGTATACGTTGGTTTTACCTAAGCGAGGAATTCCAGCTTTCTCTGTCCACTCACCGATATCATCTACAGAAGCTCCATCAAAAATTGGAGTTGCGAATTTTTCGCCCAATTTCAATCCAGCCCATCCAAGAACGGTTTCATAAATCTGTCCCAAGTTCATACGTGATGGTACCCCTAGTGGGTTCAACACGATATCTACTGGAGTACCATCTTCCAAGAATGGCATATCTTCTTGACGAACGATACGAGCAACAATACCTTTGTTACCGTGACGACCCGCCATCTTATCACCCACTTTCAATTTACGTTTCTTAGCAACGTAAACTTTAGCAAGTTGTACAATACCAGCTGGTAATTCATCTCCAACAGATACTTGGAATTTAACTCTTCTCCAGTTACCTACAGCTTCATTTACTTTGATTTGATAGTTGGTAAACAATCTTTCAATCAAAGCATTTTTGTCTGCATCTGTAGTCCATCCAGAAGGATTAACTTCACTAAAGTCTAAGCTAGTTAAAAGCTTTTGAGTGAATTTAGTTCCCTTCTTGATTACTTCTTCTTTGTAAGTGTTTAATACACCTTGAGAAGTTTTACCATTCACAATAGCAAATAGCTTTTCAACCAATTTTTCTTTGATCTCAGCTAAAACCTTGTTGTGATCGGCATCTATTTTTTCAACTACTTCTTTTTCTTTCGCTTTTTGTCTTCTGTCTTTAATGGCTCTTGAGAAGAGTTTCTTATCAATTACCACACCTTGCATAGAAGGACCTGCTTTCAAAGAAGCGTCTTTTACATCACCTGCTTTATCACCGAAGATAGCACGTAATAATTTTTCTTCAGGAGTTGGATCGCTTTCACCTTTAGGAGTAATCTTACCAATTAGGATATCTCCTGGCGTGATCTCAGTACCTACTCGTACCAAACCGTTTTCATCTAAGTTGCGAGTTGCTTCTTCAGAAACGTTTGGAATATCAGCTGTAAGTTCTTCTAAACCACGTTTAGTGTCACGAACCTCTAATGTAAACTCTTCAACGTGGATTGATGTAAAGATATCTTCACGAACCACTTTTTCAGAGATTACAATCGCATCCTCAAAGTTGTAACCTTGCCATGGCATGAATGCCACTTTCATGTTACGACCAAGAGCTAACTCACCTTTTTCAGTTGCGTAACCATCACAAAGAACTTGACCTTTTTCAACACGATCACCTGGACGAACGATTGGCTTAAGGTTGATTGTTGTTCCTTGATTGGTTTTAACAAACTTAGTAAGCTTATATGCTTTTGTTGGCCCATCAAATGCGATGCTCTCATCTTCCTCAGTACGGTCGTACTTAATTCTGATTTCATTTGCATCCACATATTCTACAGTACCATTTCCTTCAGCGTTGATTAGTACACGAGAATCACGAGCTACACGAGCTTCTAATCCTGTACCTACAACTGGTGCTTGAGGACGTAATAATGGAACTGCTTGACGCTGCATGTTTGATCCCATCAATGCACGGTTGGCATCATCGTGCTCCAAGAAAGGAATCATTGATGCCGCAACAGATGCAATCTGGTTTGGAGCAACGTCCATTAAGGTAACATCTGTTGGTTCTACAACAGGGAAGTCACCTTCGTATCTTGATTTAATACGATCAGATTCAAATTTACCTTCGTCACTTAAAATGGCATTGGCTTGAGCAATCGTTTTTCCATCTTCTTCCTCTGCAGATAAGTAGATTACATCTTCAGTTTGTAAACTTACTTGACCTTCTTCTACTTTTCTGTAAGGCGTTTCAATGAAACCTAGTTTATTCACTTTAGCGTAAACACAAAGCGAAGAAATCAAACCAATGTTTGGACCCTCAGGTGTTTCAATGGTACACAAACGACCATAGTGCGTGTAGTGAACGTCACGTACCTCGAAACCAGCACGCTCACGTGATAAACCACCAGGCCCTAAAGCTGATAATCTACGTTTGTGAGTAATCTCAGAAAGTGGATTCGTTTGATCCATAAACTGAGAAAGTTGGTTGGTTCCAAAGAAAGAGTTGATTACCGAAGAAAGTGTCTTCGCATTAATCAAATCAATTGGAGTAAACACTTCGTTGTCACGTACATTCATACGCTCACGAATTGTTCTAGCCATACGAGCTAAACCTACACCAAATTGAGCATAAAGTTGCTCACCTACAGTTCTTACACGTCTGTTACTTAAGTGATCGATATCATCAACATCAGTTTTTGAATTGATTAATTCAATCAAATACTTGATGATAGAGATAATATCTTGTTTTGTAAGAACGCGGATATCCATATCAACATCAAGAGCTAACTTTTTGTTAATACGGAAACGACCTACTTCACCTAAATCGTAACGCTTGTCTGAGAAGAATAATTTCTCAATAACACCACGAGCAGTTTCTTCATCTGGTGGCTCAGCATTACGTAAAACGCGATAAATATGTTCAACCGCTTCAATTTCAGAGTTTGAAGGGTCTTTTTGTAATGTATTATATATAATGGCGTAATCAGCAGAGTTAACATCTTCTTTGTGAAGAAGAATTGTTTTAACTCCTGAATCTAAGATCAACTCTAAGTGATCTTCTTCGATTACGGTCTCACGATCAATA
Organism: uncultured Flavobacteriales bacterium; assembly: GCA_913045895.1. Taxonomy (GTDB): domain Bacteria; phylum Bacteroidota; class Bacteroidia; order Flavobacteriales_G; family Salibacteraceae; genus UBA6049. The sequence goes on from CAJWSQ010000145.1 coordinate 4,345, forward strand.
ATAACTTCGTTACGCTCGATAGATACTACTTCACCAGTATCTTCATCAACGAAATCTTCAAACCAAGTTTTCAATACACGAGCTGCTAATTTACGATCAACAACTTTTTTCAAACCTGATTTTGAAACTTTTACTTCATCTGCAAGATCAAAGATCTCAAGAATTTCTTTATCACTTTCGTAACCAATAGCTCTAAAAAGAGTAGTTACAGGAAGTTTTTTCTTACGATCGATGTAAGCATACATAACACTGTTAATGTCAGTTGCAAACTCAATCCAAGAACCTTTGAAAGGAATTACACGCGCAGAGTACAATTTTGTACCGTTTGCGTGAAAACTTTGTCCAAAGAATACACCAGGTGAACGGTGTAATTGAGATACAATAACACGCTCAGCACCATTTATTACAAATGATCCTGAAGGAGTCATATATGGAATTGTACCTAAGTATACATCCTGAACGATTGTTTCGAAATCCTCATGTTCAGGATCAGTACAATATAATTTCAGTTTGGCTTTTAAGGGCACACTATAGGTTAACCCTCTTTCGATACACTCATCGATCGAATAACGTGGAGGATCTACGAAGTAGTCCAAAAACTCAAGTACGAAGTTGTTTCGAGCATCCGTAATTGGGAAGTTCTCTTGAAACACTTTGTACAGCCCCTCATTGGCACGTTTATCTGAGGTAGTTTCCAATTGGAAGAAATCCTGGAAAGATTTCACCTGAATATCTAGTAGGTCTGGATAATCCAGTTGGTTTTTGGTTGATGCGAAACTAATTCGCTGATTGTTCTTGATATCAGCCATGAACGTCAAATCAATGTATTAGAACTTATATATAGCTATATACACAAGAGGGTTTAGACCCAAAAAGGGCCTAAACCTCGTAGTAATCTCTACAAGAAGATTGATGATCAAATTACTTGATCTCAACTTCAGCACCAGCTTCTTCAAGCTGTTTTTTCAAAGCTTCAGCTTCGTCTTTAGCAACACCTTCTTTTAAAGTTTTAGGAGCACCATCAACTACTTCTTTCGCTTCTTTCAAGCCAAGACCTGTAAGTTCTTTTACAGCCTTAACAACTTGAAGTTTCTTGTCGCCTGCAGCTTTTAAGATAACTTCAAATTCAGTTTGTTCAGCAGCAGCATCACCACCACCAGCAGCAGGACCTGCTACTGCAACAGCTGCAGCAGCTGCTGGTTCGATACCATACTCTTCTTTAAGAATTTCTGCTAATTCGTTTACTTCTTTTACTGTTAGGTTTACTAGTTGTTCAGCAAACTCTTTTAAATCAGCCATTTTTATAAAATTTAAAAAATTGGTTCAATAATTAAATTATGCTTCTTTTTCTTGAAGCGTCTTAACGATTCCGGCAATAGTATTGCCACTTGATTGTAGTTGAGATACCACAGTTTTAGCAGGAGATTGTAACAATGCGATAACGTCAGCGATAAGCTCGTTTTTCGATTTAAGACTAACAAGAGCCTCAAGATTGTTTTCTCCAATATAAACTGCTTCTTCAACATAAGCCGCTTTTAAAACGGGCTTATCGGCATTCTTTCTGAATTCCTTGATTAGCTTAGCTGGTACATTACCTGCTTCAGATAACATCATTGATGTGCTACCTTTAGCAACGCTAGCCATATCACCGAAATCCTTCCCTTCAACGCGTTCCATCGCCTTAACCAACAAGGTATTCTTCACTACATGAAGTTGTACTTGACGGTTATAGCAAAGTCTACGAAGTTTAGAAGTCTTCTCAGCATCAAGTTCAGAAGTGTCAGCTAAGTATACAACATTTGCATTTGTAAGTTGCTCAACTAACGCGTCTATTGCCTGATTCTTTTCTTCTCTGGTCATATCTAAACCTTATAGAATTTTCAATTAAGCCCCAACTGATCTCGGTTCAATTTTGATACCGGGACTCATTGTACTACTAAGAGCGATGCTTTTTACATAAGCACCTTTCGCAGCAGCTGGTTTCAACTTAATTATAGTTTGTAACAACTCATTAGCGTTGTCATAGATCTTTTGGCTATCGAATGACACCTTGCCGATAGAAGCATGAATGATACCGAATTTATCAACTTTAAAGTCGATTTTACCAGCTTTAGTTTCTTGAACCGCTTTCGCGATATCCATAGTAACTGTACCAGTTTTTGGATTTGGCATCAAACCACGTGGACCAAGGATACGACCCAAAGCACCTACTTTACCCATTACAGATGGCATTGTGATGATAACATCAACATCTGTCCATCCACCTTTGATTTTTTCGATGAATTCATCTAACCCTACAAAATCAGCACCTGCATCTTTTGCTTCTTGTTCTTTGTCTGGAGTACATAGTACTAAAACGCGAACATCTTTACCAGTACCGTGAGGAAGAGAAACTGAACCACGAACCATTTGGTTTGCTTTACGAGGATCAACTCCTAAACGAACTGCTAAATCTACAGAAGCATCAAATTTTACTGTAGTAATTTCTTTTACAACATTTGATGCATCATCCAACGTATATAATTGCGCTGGATCGTATTTTGAAAGAGCTTCTTTTTGCTTTTTAGTTAGTTTCGCCATGATAATTTCTTTTTACGAATACTACTATTTAACTGTAATTCCCATACTACGAGCAGTACCCGCAACCATATTCATAGCTGACTCTACCGTAAAACAGTTCAAATCTGGCATCTTGTCTTCTGCAATAGCACGAACTTGATCTTGGGTAATAGTCGCAACTTTTTTTCTGTTAGGCTCTGGTGAACCTGACTTCAATTTGGCTGCTTCTTTGAGTTGTACTGCTACCGGTGGTGTCTTAATGATAAACTCAAAAGACTTGTCCGTATAAACCGTGATAACCACCGGAAGGACTTTACCTGCTTTATCTTGGGTACGGCCGTTAAACTGCTTACAGAATTCCATAATGTTAACGCCCTTGGCACCCAAAGCTGGACCTACCGGAGGAGACGGGTTTGCGGCTCCACCTCGTACTTGCAATTTGATAATTGCGCTTACTTCTTTAGCCATTGTTCTATTTAATTTATAATGGTTCGCCTGATTCGAAGGGAAGCTTTAATCATCTAGCCAGGCTAATTAAACCCTTACTCTTTTTCAACTTGCATATAGCTTAATTCTAACGGTGTTTTTCTACCGAAAATTTTCACCATCACCTTAAGCTTTTTCTTCTCTTCGTTGATTTCTTCAATAATACCAGTAAAGCTATTGAATGGTCCATCAATAACTTTAACACTTTCACCAACAATATAAGGTATGTTTACTTCTTCAGCACTATCGGCTAGTTCATCAACTTTACCTAAAATACGATTTACCTC
>CAJWSQ010000146.1 GCA_913045895.1 uncultured Flavobacteriales bacterium
CAGGAGAATCGTTGATTACAATGGCATTCAACAACCCTTTACCTCTAACCAATTGAATAATTGGATTGTCAATAGCGAACTTGCTCAATTCAGCTCTAAAGATCACACCTAAACGCTCTGCGTTTTCAGCTAGCTTCTCATCTCTAACCACTTCTAATGCTGCGATAGCAACACGAGCTGCTACAGGGTTTCCACCAAAAGTAGAACCATGTTGACCTGGTTTGATTACTCCCATGATCGAATCGTCTGCTAATACAGCAGAAACCGGATAAACACCACCACTGATAGCTTTACCTAAAATCAAAACATCTGGTTTAACATTTTCGTGATCGCAAGCTAAGATTTGACCCGTTCTAGCAACACCTGTTTGAACCTCATCTGCAATAAACAAAACACCTTTGTCTTTACACAATTGAGAAGCAGCTGCTAAATATCCTGCATCTGGTACAAATACACCTGCTTCACCTTGAATAGGCTCAACCAAGAAACCAGCAACATTTTCTTCTTCTAATGCTTTCTCTAAAGCATCAACATCGTTGTATGGTATTTTGATAAAACCTGGAGTATACGGACCAAAATTCTTACGTGCATCTTCATCGTTTGAGAAAGACACTACAGTCGTTGTTCGTCCGTGGAAGTTATTTTCAGCTACAATAATCTTAGCTTCATTTTCAGCAATACCTTTTACCTCATAAGCCCATTTTCTTGAAAGCTTAATAGCCGTTTCTACTGCTTCGGCACCAGTATTCATCGGTAAAACCTTATCGAAACCAAAGAAATCAGTTACAAATTCTTCGTATTCTCCTAATGCATCGTTGTAAAATGCACGAGAAGTTAATGTCAATTGCTGAGCTTGTTCTGTTAAAGCACCTACAATTCTAGGGTGACAGTGACCTTGGTTTACTGCTGAATATGCCGATAAAAAGTCGAAGTATTTTTTACCTTCAACATCCCATACATAAACACCTTCGCCTTTTGCAAGCACCACTGGAAGCGGATGATAATTATGTGCTCCGTACTTATCTTCTAGGTTAATGAGGTCTTGTGAACTTCGTTTTGTTGTAGTCGCCATTCTTCTATTCAATTTTTGCAAAGCTACAAAGCAAAGAATGAGCGTACAAATCAATCGTTCTACCTACTTTCGCAATCGCGAGTAAAAAGCACAACTGAAGAGCATGAAAAGAGGAGAAATTGTAGAGCTTGAAATTACCGACTTAGCATTCGGTGGTAAAGGAATTGCACGTGTTAATCTAGGTGAACAAACCGGCTATGTGGTTTTTGTTCCCAATTCTATTCCCGGACAATTAGTTAAATGCCGCATCATTAAAAAGCGTAAAAAACATGCTGAAGGGAAATTATTAGAAGTTTTACGCAAAAGCTCTGAAGAGGTTGAAAACGGTTATCAAGCCATTCCTGGTGCTCCATATGCTACTTGGCCCATTGAAAAACAACAAGCTCACAAAAAAGAAAGCTCTATTCAGTTGTTCAGAAGAATTGGTGATGTTGAAAATATAGCCGATTCATTAGATGAATTCATCACTTCTCCACTTGATTGGCATTACCGTAACAAAATGGAATACAGTTTTTCGACAGTGAGATTCGATATTCCGACTCGCACTGAAATTGACGAACCTGCATTAGGATTTAAACACCGCGGACAATGGCTTGCTGTTGAAAATATGGATGCTGATTCAGGTTTGTTTGACAAAGAAATTGAAGACAACATTCAGCATATTAGAAAATGGTGTGAAGCAAGTGGTTTACCTTTTTGGCATCCTGCTCGTCACCATGGATTTTTCCGTTTTTTAACTTTCAGAAAGAGCTTCAAAAATAACCGCATGCTCATCAACTTAACCACACATTCTGATGGTATTGATGATTTTGATGGTGAGGGATTCGCTAAGTTATGTACTGATTTATGGGGCGATCGAGTTGCGGGAATTTTACAATCTGTAAACTCAACAACCGGAGATAGAACAATGGATGAACCAGAAGAGGTTCGTCAGTTGTTTGGAGAACCTATCATACACGACACACTCCTGGGTTTGGATTTTGAAATCAGCATGCGCAGTTTCTTCCAACCCAATCCAAACGCTGCGCAAAAGCTTTACCAAAAAGCTATTGATTATGTGTTTGATGGTAAAGAACCTTCAGAATCTGAAGTGGTCATGGACTTGTTCTGTGGAACTGGAACAATCGGACAGATTTTAACCTCTCAAAGTGGTGGAAACAAAGAAATCATTGGCGTAGATATTATTCCAGAAGCCATTGAAAATGCCAAAGAAAACGCGGAGAAAAACGGACTAACAGGTTTGAAATTCTTCGCTGCTGATGTGGGTAAATTCTTACGTGAATATCCTGATTACCAAAATAGAATAGATACTATCGTTTTAGATCCACCACGTGGTGGCATCGCACCAAAAACACTTCAAAAAATCATTCATCTTGGTGCCAAACGAATTGTATACGTAAGCTGTAATCCTGCTACACAAGCAAGAGACACCATTGATTTACGTGAGGCAGGATACGAGATTAAGAAGTGGAGTTTGGTAGATCAATTCCCTCATACATCACATGTAGAAACAGTTGTGTTATTTGATAAAGCTTAAAAATTAGCGTACAAAAAGCTAATTGGCTCTTCTGATTTTTCCATCAATAAATAGATGAATACAACAGTAAACACAATACTGTAAATACCTCTTCTAACGATTTTCATTGAAATACGGTTTTAGCTGTTTGTAGATTAAATAAGCGCCATACTTACCATGATGTTGATAATCTTTAAACACATCATTACGGTATGATAAATCCCATAAATCAATGGTATTCACCTGATATTTATTTAATGTGTCGGTTATTTGAAGATGTAAGTCCTCATAGGCTTGCTTCTTCTCTCCCTGACCGATGGCATCTGCATAAAATGCATTGTATGGACCTAAGATAATTGTCAAGTTCACTCCTGTTTCATCGCAAATTCTAATAAACTTAGAAAGCATCTCACTTCTATATGAACTTGCTGTATCTACTGATGGAAAATCGTTGTCTTTTGTCGTTTCCAGAAAGTGATAGGATACATTTTTAGTCGTGTCAATTAAACTGCGATACTCACTGAGTTTGCTGAAATCATAAGGATCATGGAAATTTCCATCGAAAGGAAACTCAACAACTCCTTCTCTCATTTTAAAATCGTAGTAGTAAACACTCCTAATAACATCAACCTCATAACCAACAGATTTAGAACAGGCTACAATCTGATTTTTATAAATATGGCTATACCAATCCCAAACGCCTTTTTCTTGTAGTTCTCCTTTTATACTATACAGAAACCCCTTGTCTAAATACCTATTCATGTATGTTTCACGGGCGTAATTCAAACCTTCTCGCCAATATGTTGGATTTACAAAAACCATTAACTCAAGGTCTTTCCAAGCTTCTGGATTTGCTACAATCAAAGGGTAGTAAATATCCATACATCTACCCGCGCCACTCAAAACTGAGATATTCTCTTGAATACTGGAATCCCCATCAAGAACCCTCCAATAATTCACTCCATCCATCCAAACAGTTTCTGATGTTCCCAAAAGCAAAGTGCCATTATTTGCTTTAATCTGATCTAAATAATAATGGAAGTATTTTGTATTCTTTTTAATGTGATTAGCTTCAACATTCCGAAATTGTTTTTGAGGCATTTTAACCGGATCAATCTCCATGTAAATGGCAATAACCAAGATCAACACAGAAGCAATGAGCAGTCCATATCCAATCTCCTTAAGATATTTAAGAGCAAATTTCCTCTCTACTATTTCAGGTAATTTATCAATCATAAGCTTGAGAAAATTTCGATGAGTTGGTCGTGCGAATAATGAAAGAACATCCACCCTATTGTTACATAGAAAAATGTAACTATCATCATAAGAACATTATAAGCAGTATTATTTATGAGGTTAAATGGCATTGTTACATTTTTATTCCAAAGCTTTACACCAATAAGCCCTATTCCATGCCAAAGCCCCCAGTAAATAAAGTTCATGGTATTGCCATGCCATACACCACACAAAACAAAGGTGACGATATAACCAATTCCTGAAACAAGAAGCCTAGGCCAATTCGATTGCTTTTTTGCTAAATACTTTACAAATGGAATGAAGATTAGGTCTCTTAAAAAATCGGAAAAGGTAATGTGCCATCTTTTCCAAAATGCAGATAAATCAGTTGATAAATAAGGAGACCTAAAGTTCTCAGGAGTACGAATCCCCATCAAATAACCAGTTCCAATAGCAATATCACTATAACCACTAAAATCTAAATAAATGTAAGCCGAATATGCTATTAAACTCAGGCCTAAACCTAAAAACACCCCCATACTTTCTGACAAAACATGGTAATCTGTAGCGTATGTTATAATAAAAGGTACAAATGCATATTTCTTAATTATTCCAATTCCTATTTTACCTAATCCAGGTAGAACTAGAGCTTTCTGAGATCTATTGAAATTACGATCAGACCATCTTTTGAAATTGGTATACTTATCAATTGGGCCAGCTAAAAAGTTAGGGAAAAATAATATAAAATTGATAAAGTCAATAAGGTTGTAACTTTTAATGCGGCATTTATATGAATCAACCAAATACTGAATATGGCGGAATAAAATATAGCTCATTCCTAGCCTTTGTATTACTCCATCTCCATGCCAGATATAATTTCTGAAAGCAAACCAAACTACTAATACAATAATTGAAATCACTAATTTTCTCTTTGGCCTTTTGGCATCAGCACCCTTACCAATGTCTTTCCCAATAAAGTAAACCGCAATAGATAACACCAATTGCAAACTCAAAGTCTCAATATTGAGTACTGTATTAACTAATAATACATTTGCAAAAAGCACCCATATTTTCAAGTACTTGTTTGGAATATACATCCTGAGTGGAAAACTCAAGAGAATAAAGAATAGAACAAGGATGAATTCGCTTGTCGATTGAAAAAACATTCAATATAAATTTGTCTCGATGGAAGAAAAGAAGCCAAATATAGGATTTCAAAAAGACTACTGGAGTAGCAGATGGAACAATAACGAAACGGGTTGGGATCTCGGACACGCCTCTCCTGCTTTAGTTGAATACGTTGAACAACTCACGGATAAGAATATTAAAATTTTAATCCCAGGTAGTGGAAATGCCCATGAAGCACAGTACCTATTTAAAGCTGGTTTTAAAAATATTTATGTGTTGGATTTTGCAGAGGAACCTCTCGAAAATTTAAAAGCAGTACTTCCTCAAATCCCAGATGATCAACTGATTTGTTCCGATTTCTTTCATCATGAAGGTCAGTACGATTTGATTTTAGAACAAACATTCTTTTGTGCAATTGATCCTGTTTTGCGCAGCGAGTATGTGAAACACACCTCTCAATTACTCAAGCCAGGAGGTAAAATTGCAGGACTATTGTGGAGCGTTCCATTAAATGAAGACCATCCTCCTTTTGGTGGAAATCATGCTGAATATGAAGAATTATTTACGCCATATTTCAACATTGAAACCATGGAGCCAGCATACAATTCTATAGCTCCAAGAGCCAATCGCGAATTGTTTGTAATTTTCAGAAAGCCTGAATAACTAGAAATTCTAATTTTGAGCCAAACGATTTACAACGCATGCCTAATAGTAAGACGCTAGTACTGAATCACACACAAATCAGTCAGAAGATCACCCGAATTGCTCATCAAATTATCGAGAATAACTTTGAGGAGAAAGAACTTATTGTGGTAGGAATTACTCCAAGAGGATCTGAATTAGCTAAGCGCATCTGCTCCATTTTAGAATCAATCTTTGATGGAACAATAAACTATTACGACATAACGCTTCAAAAAGACAATCCACTCAGAAATGAAATTTCTTGCGAATTGAAGCCAGAACAAGCCGAAGGAAAAACCATCATTTTAGTAGATGACGTTTTAAATACCGGTAGAGCTTTGGTTTTCGCTACTCGCTATTTACTTGGTTTTGATGTAAAGGGAATGCAAACCGTTACGTTGATAGATCGCAGACATCGCAACTTCCCTATTCGAGCTGATTATGTTGGACTTACACTAGCTACAACCATGCAAGAGCATATATTAGTTGAATTTGGTAATGAAGACAACGCTTGGTTGGTTTAGCGTGATTTAATTGTCTCTACCAACTCTGGCAGCTTATACGTCAACCCTGAAATAGTCAGTTGACTTTGCTCGTAAAAAGGTAACCGTTGCTCCAACATTTCGGTGATGTGATCCAGCAATTTATCTTCAGGTATCTTTTGAAGTAAGGGTCTAGTTTCTCGTTGATCTTTTATTCGGCTGTAAATGGCTTTGGGTGTCATTTCGAGGTAAATGGTAATTCCATTTTCATTCATCCAAAGCATATTCCCTTCAAAACACGGAGTTCCACCACCACAAGAAACAACCATATTCTCTTCTAAACCGGTTGTTCTTAAAAATTGAGCTTCTAATTTCCTGAAGTAATCCTCACCGTGTTCACTGAAAATAGTGGGAATATCCATTTCAGTTGCCGATTCTATATCCGCATCAATATCCCGCCATTCATAGCCTAGTTTGTTAGCTAATTTCTTGACTAAAGAGGTTTTTCCAGACCCCATAAAACCGATGAGATAAATGCGTTTTGAATTGCCAGCCATTGAGAAAATGTATCTTCGCCAAAGGTATCAAAGCCATCAATATGAATCTTATTGAAGTAAGAACCAAAAATCAAATCAAGGCATTTCATCAATTGCCTTTTGACATATATAAAAACGACCCTTCGTGGATTCCTCATTTAGAGCAAGATGTAGAAAAAGTGTTTACTCCGGCCGAGAATAAATACTTCAGACACGGTGAGGTTATTCGATGGATTTTAGAGGATGATAACGGCAAAGTGATTGGTCGTGTAGCGGCATTTTATCACAAAAAAATTGCAAAAAGCTTTAAGCAGCCAACTGGAGGTATGGGCTTTTTTGAATGCATCAACAATCAAGATGCTGCCAATATTCTTTTTGACGCTTGTAAAAAGTGGAATGAAGAAAAAGGCATGGAAGCCATGGATGGCCCCATCAACTTTGGAGAAAAGGATAAATTCTGGGGATTGATGATTCGCAACTTTGAATCTCCACCATATTATGGCCAGAATTACAATCCTGAGTATTACGTTAAGTTTTTTGAGGATTATGGATTTAACATCTATTACAATCAACTGATCTTTCATCGCGATTATCACACGCAACTTCAAGAATCGTTTAGAGTGCGTGCTGAACGCATTTTAGAAAATCCGAAATATCACATTGAGCGTTTTGAGAAAAAACGAATCGAGAAGTTTGCAGACGATTTTCATACTATATACAATAGAGCTTGGACAACACACGAAGGTTTCCCCGGAATGACAAAAGCTCAGGTTCACGCATTAAGCCACGGACTACACTACGCTAGCTGTGTATTTGAAGGCATAAGAGTTTACGACGGAGAGGTTTTTAAGCTAGAAGAACATACAGATAGATTATTTTATTCCGCCAAAAGAATGAGCATGAATGTTCCATATAGCCCTGAAGAAATTAATAAAGCCACAAGAGAAATAGTGAAAATTCAAAAAACGCAAAACGGTTATATAAGACCAGTAATTTGGCGTGGGAGT
>CAJWSQ010000147.1 GCA_913045895.1 uncultured Flavobacteriales bacterium
TGTCTTTTTGACTTTCATCTTGAGTTACTTGCCACATGGAATTATCGGCTTGCTTTTAGCCGTGATTTTTTCAGCTGCCATGTCTTCAACTGCAGGAGAACTCAACGCTTTAGCCAGTACAACGGTTGTTGACTATTACAAGCGATTATTCAAACCAGAAGCCAGTGACAGGCATTACCTGATAGCCTCTAAACTATTCACCGCTATTTGGGGAGTTATGGCCATCATTATTGCTTTAAGTGCACGGTTATTTGAAAACCTCATCCAGTTAGTGAATGTACTTGGCTCTCTTTTCTACGGAACCATCTTGGGTATCTTCTTAGTGGCCTTTTTCCTGAAGAAAATAAAAGGCAATGCTGTGCTGATTGGCGCCCTAATTGGCGAGGTGACAGTATTGAGTTTACACTTCCTATCCGTTTACGAAATCATCGAATCCATCAGCTACTTGTGGTATAATTTAATTGGTTGTGCCGTTGTGATTACATTTGCGCTAATCGCACAAGGATTAACATTCAAAAAAGAACCTCATGTCTAAAAGAATTAATGCTGACAAAGCACCTAAACCAGTTGGTTTATATCCACACGCTCGCAAAGTTGGAAATCTGTTGTTTTTATCGGGAGTTGGACCGCGTACATCTGGCTCAGATGAGTTTGATTCTGGCGTTCCAGGATTGAAATTAGATCACAACGGAAACTTTGAGGCCTTTGATTTTGAAGCTCAAGTTCACAGTGTATTTAACAATGTGAAAGCTGTTTTAGAAGCTTCAGGATCATCATGGGATAAACTGGTTGATGTAACGGTTTTCTTAGTTGATATGAAACGAGATTTCAAAACATTTAACCGCATCTATGCTGAGTATTTCAAGGAGAATCAACCTTGTAGAACTACAGTTGAAATCAACTCTTTGCCCACTCCAATTGCTATTGAGTTAAAGTGTATTGCCACGATTGATTAAACTTGAGAGCGAATTTTCCATATCGATTCGCAATTATTGGCTTTTTACTCTTTTCATTTTTCGAAGCAGAGGCTCAACAACTTTGGACTTCAATAGAAGCTAATTACAAAGCCACCAAAAAGTGGAAGTTCAGTTTAGAAGAATCTTACCGAACAAATGACTACTTAGAAGAATGGCGAATTCTATTCACTGAAGTTGGTGCTAAACGCGAGTTAACCGATTATTTGGATGTTGGTGCTTCATACCGATTTACAACGGTTCATCGAAAAAACAACGAGCATCGAATTACTGGAGAGTTGAAGTTAAAAACAGATGTTTTTGATTCTGATTGGAAGGTAGATTACCGATTTAAATACCAATATGAATGGAAGGTTGGTGAAACCAATGAACTTCTTGCTTACCGTAACCGATTTGGTATTCAATACAAATTAGAAGACGAATTTCAACCGTATGCTTCATACGAGCACTTTTACATTCCTGAAGATCGAGATGATATTAAATACCGAATCAAGTTTGGTATTGAAACGGAGCTTAGTAAAGAACTGAAGTTAGATGTTTGCTATCTGTATCAAAGGTCGTTTTTTCAAGCACAAGAATTTGGAGATGAGCCTAAACATAGCTCGGCAATTAAACTGGCTTTATCCTACACTTTCAAACGAAAATCATCTGCTAATAACTAGCTTCTTGGTGTAGAAAACCTCTCCGTTTAATAGTCGAAGTGTATAGATTCCATTGGCCCAATTTTCTGTGCTGATTTGTTCTCCTAACAGATAATTTGGAATCGTGTAAACTGGCTGACCTTGAAGATCGAAAACCTCTAAATGGAGTAATCCAAAATCAGTATTTGAACCTTTAGAAATTACTTGAATTTTATCAGATGCCGGATTTGGATAAAGTACAAACGGACTTTCAAAAACATCTTGCAATTGAGACTTCATTTCAACTGGGCGATAAACCGCAAAAATCTTGAGCGCCTCAACATTATCTTGCCATTCGTAAAATGCCTCAGGAATTCGCCAACGGTCAATATGTTCATTGGCTAAAGGAGCATATTCTTGCTCAAAGCTTTCGATTTTTGCTAACAGATTATTGGCACTGAACGAGGTAGATAGCAAACTGTGAAATCGAGATGAAAATAGATCAATAAACACTTTATTCTGAAAAATAGCTCGCTGTAATTCAGTTGCCCAATTTGCCCAAGTAGTTTCAACAACGTTACTCGTTAAAGCCTTCAAACGTTCGTTGTCGATGTCGTTAAAACAACGATCACAATCAAAAAACAACCAGCGCCATTTGGCTGTATCAGCCTGAACACGCCAAAACTTGGTATTGGCATTCAACCAATCTTCATTGGCCACAAAAAGCTGCAAAATGTGATAATCGATAAAGTTGGTCATATCAATCATCTGCGACAGCGAATCGTATTCATCGCGATCATTTAACTGATTGGTATGTACAAAATTCAACAGCTGATTGTAAGCGGTAATTGTTCCTTCTTCAACTTCAAATGGATCGAGAGTGAAATTGTTAATCGAGACTAAATCATACGTTCCAGGCTTTGCTCCATAATACTTCTCGATGTAACCTTCATCTTGTCTTTCACGGATATTATGAATCCCCCAATATTCTCCGTTTAAGAAAACAACAGATGCGCGAGAACTCATATAATCCACTTGCAACTCTGATGCTATAGCATGGCAGAGTGGGTCTTTAAAAAACGTTTTAGAAATATCTGCTCCAGCTGTTCTTAAAATCAAAGTTGTGTATTCATCTGAAGTTCTATCTGAGAAGTATGGGAAGTGAAAAACAGAATCTGCATCGTATTCGGCATCATTGACTATGCGAATGGATTTTTGCGGATAACTTCTGCTTGTATTTCCATGAATACGGGCACCAGCATTTCGTTTTAAGTAGCTGCTTCCATCGGGGCGAAAGAACTCTAAATGGACTTCACGCTCCCAGCTTCCACCTTTCATAAAATAGTTGCCAGAATAACCATCGTTTGATTCATCAAAATTCACTCCTGGCACGTAAATTCCTTCTTCCTCATCAAAGAAATTATCGCGATCTGAAATGATACTCACAATATCTGAAGAGTACCTTTCATTAACATTCGGATCGATAAAATACGTTCGGAATTGCTCATCGGTAACGGGACAACCCTGATAATATCCTCTGGCTCTTAATATCTGTGCTTTGTAAACCCGCTCTTTGGGTTCTTTCCAAGCTGGAGCTGTTGGTTCATCTGCAATTTTATCCTTCTCTCCTACTTTTGAACGGAGTGTAAACGGAGCATTGTAGTACTCCTCATTCAAGTCTGCATCATCACCATTCAAAGAATAGAAAATAGCTGTAGTTTGAACCGTTGGCTTTAAACTGACTTCAATTGAGCTCGGGTAAAATCCACTCGATAAATTCACTTGTAAAGTATCGTTGTATAGCTGAAGAGAAAGAACACTGTCTGAATTTACAGCACCTGGAGTTGGATAAGTAAGTACATCAAAAATGGAATCTCCTGGCAGCAATCCGTAGCTTCTATCCTCGGGCACACATCGGGTAAAAAGCGTTTGGAGCACATTTGAATAAGGATCGAATAAATACAGTGAATCAACTCCGTCTTTCAAGCCAAAATCAGCTTCAAATAATTGATCGGGATCTAAGTCGCTATCCAGATAAACCAGCAGGTATTGGTTAGGCTGAATGGTTACATTAGTAAATAGAAATTTTGAAGGATTATCAAGCTTATCGGAGATCATGAATCCCTCCAGATTTACTGATTGATTGCCTGAATTGTGTATTTCTACCCAATCTGGATAATCACCTTTGTATTGCAGAGTAGTTTCGTTGTTGGTTTGATACTCGGTAATAAGAATTTGAGAGTAGGCTGAAAACCAACTCCACATGAATAACATTATGAGTGAAAGGATTCTCACAGCATGAATCCAATTTTAAACACCAATAGATTGAACCCTAATCTGTCGACATAATCTCTAGATGGAGATTCGTAAGTAATGGATGAATATTGCTGTTTGTAATTGAGTGAAAACATCAACATGTGATCATCATCAATTGGGAATTTATAGCCGGCACCAGCTGCAAATCGAATACCACCTTCGTAAGTATAGTTGTTGAACTCAGAGTAATGGTTATTCCACATGAAAGCGTAACCGAGCTGACCATCAAAAAAAAAGCTGGATTTATTCTTTTTCACAAAGCCTTTGATATCGAGATATAAAGGCAAAAGTTGATCATCATTCAAAGATTCAAATCCGGTTCCCACACCCCAATATACATGATCTTCAAGCTTAAAATTGAGCTGAACATTGGCTCCCAATCCACTCTGTAAAACAAAATTATCTGATGTTATATTCCCTCCAACCTGATACAACAGATCTAATGATGGATACATCTTGATTTTATGCTTTGAATCTGACTTGGATTGGTTTTCTTGTGCGACCGTTTGACCCGACAAAAAAACCATTTGACACATACACAACAGGATGAATGAGAGATTCTTCATACGTTTGGTTTTTCGAGGTGGTAAAGCAGACTACTTTTGCAAACTTAAATGAATGCAAACTGATTGATGAACGATATTAAAAACTTTTGGCACGAACTCATTGCTGAAAAAGCAAAATTCAGCATTACGTGGAGGCTAGGTATTGCAGCATCAGTCATTTTCCATATTCTTATTTGGAGTATTCGTGAAACCTATCTGAGTTCTTTCAGAGAAGTCATTCAGTTGAGACCAGTTGTTTCATTGATTGTAGTTACACTTTTTTCAGAGCTTATATTAACGGTTCTTACGGCAACAGAAATCTCTTTTTTCAAACGGTATAAAAGAGCCTGTACATTTAGGAAAGTACTGATTGTCAAAAATGTGTTTACTGCTCTCATTAGTCTCATTTACTTGATTTCTGTTACACACTTTATCGGAAATGCATTAAAAATTGAAAGCTTAAATACAGTTAAAGAGATCGTCAACACACCTCTAACGTGGGGTGTTTTTATTTACTGGCTTTCGGTTGCGAATGTAAATTTCTTGATGCTCTCCATTCACAGCCAAACTGGAATGTCTCTGTTTTCTCAGTTGGGTAGAAGAAAATACCACGAACCATTTGAAGAAGAACGTGTGTTTTTGTTTATCGATATGATTGGCTCTACAACCATTGCTGAAAAAATTGGAAGTAAGAAATACTTTGAGTTACTCAACGATATCTACTACGACATCAGCTTCCCTATTGGCTATTTCGGAGCAGACGTATACCAGTATGTTGGAGATGAAGTTGTTGTGAGCTGGGAAATTAACGATGGCATCAGTAAAAATAAATGCGTCAGATTGTTTGAGGCCATTCAGTTTGTAATCAATAAAAATGGCGACAAATACGAAGAGCGATATTCTGTGAGACCCAAATTCAAAGGCGCTCTTCATGCAGGTGGAGTAACAACTGGCGAGGTTGGATATTTCAGAACAGCTATTTTGCACAGCGGAGATGTATTAAACACATCTGCAAGAATGGAAAAACTAGCAGGAGAACTTAAACGAGATTTAATTGTATCTGGATTTTTACTCCAAAAACTAGATAAACGTCTGTTGAAATATGACGATTTAGGGGTTCATCAACTTACTGGAAAGCAGAAAAATATCCACTTGTATGAAGTTTCTACTTCTCAATAACTTTCCTCAAGTGCATCCAACCAACGGTTCCCGTATTTCCTTTTGAACCCGCTTCACTAGAGATATACAACTTATGCTCATTTAGCGATAAGCCTTCTGGTTGAGGATACGTTTTGGTATCTAGCATTACCTGATGCGAAAATTCATCGGCTATAAAAACCAAAATGCTTGATGATTTAGAGTCTAAAATCAACATGATTTCATCTTCCATCAACAAAGCTGATGGACCAATTTCTTTGGTTGAAATGTCTTTCGTATCAAATACAAAATGGGGTTCTTCTATCAGTTTTTCGTTTTCAATGGAATACTTATAAATACTTCTCTTGGTTTCTTTCTTACTGTCTTTATCAATAAAAGGCTGTTCTTTACACAAAATGTAAAGTGCATTTTGATTGGCATCAAATGATAAGCCTTCACAGTCGTTTTTTTCAGATAAAGGCGTTTTATGCTTTATCGTTTGAGGCTCATCAGAAAATGGTTCAACAACTTGGAATAAAGCACCATCGCTACGCAAAACCCAAAATTCATCTCCAGTAAAAATCAAGTCTTCATAATCACCATCATCGGCAAATTCAATTTTATGATTGACTTTATCATTACAGGCATCCCACAAATAAATAATACCGTGCTCATCCTCAATCATAGCCAATTCAGCATGACTAATCCAAAAAATTCCAGAAACCTCTTTTAAGGCGTCAGGTAGATGAATAAGGTGATGCTTGGCTTGTCCACAAGAGACCAATGTCAGTAGAAAAACAATACCCAAAATTCTTTTGAATTCCGTGTAAAAACCGTTAGCTGAATTGTTACTAGATATCATATCTTGCTCTTCAAACTTGATTGTGCAAATTTGTAATTAAATGGCAGATAATTCGATTTTAGAGAAAACGAAGGTATTTGTAAAAGATTATTTAGACCAACATCTAGACGATCGATTTACATTTCACAATTGGGATCACTGTACTGAAGTGGTTAGCAACGCCCTTCAAATTGGCAAGGGCTCTGGATTGACTGAGGATCAGCTTGAAATTATTGAGCTAGCAGCATGGTTTCATGATATTGGTTATTCTACCGATTTTAAAAATCACGAACCTGAAAGTTGCCGAATAGCAGAATCTTTTCTCCTTGAAAATGATTACCCTGCCAGCAAAATCGAAGAAATTAAGCGCTGCATCATGTCTACCAAGCTAGATGCAAAACCATCTAACTTGATGGAAAAAGTGCTTGCTGATGCCGATTTATCGCACTTATCAAAGACACATCAACAAGAAAAAAGTGAACTCTTAAGGCAAGAAGTGAAAGCCGTTTGTGGTCGAAATATTTCAAAAGTAGATTGGTTACAAAACGACATCAACTTCATGTTGGAGCATGTGTATCACACACGATACGCTAAAGATCATTTTCAGGCTGGAAAGGTGAGGAATCTGCAAAATGTAGTTTCCAAACAGAAAACTGCCATTGAATCTAAACAGCTAAAACGTGAACTGAAAAAGCTAGAACGTGCCAACTTAAAGCAACAAGCCAAGTTGAATAATGAGCGCGGCATTCAAACGCTTTTTAGGATTACGCTTCGCAACCACATCAACTTATCAGCAATTGCAGACAACAAAGCGAATATCATGTTATCTGTTAATGCTATTATCATTTCGCTTTTGGTAACAACGTTGTCTCCAAATTTTGATCAAATCAACGTTTTTATCGCACCAGTTATCATTATGATTTTAACCAGTGCAGCATCAATTTTATTAGCCATTAAGAGTACCAGACCTAAAGTTGATCAAAAAAGCTCAAACTTTAGCTCTAAATTGCCTCCTAAGCGGGTTAACCTATTGTTCTTCGGAAGTTTTAATCAGTTGAATTTAGAAGAATATGAAGCTGAGTTTAACAACATGATTGAAAGCAAAGAAGATATCTATCAATCTATGATTCATGATTTGTATTGGTACCATGGTGTTGCTGTGTTGCTGTGTTGCTGTGTTGCTCTTTTGCTGTGTTCGGAGTATGATGCATGATTCATG
>CAJWSQ010000148.1 GCA_913045895.1 uncultured Flavobacteriales bacterium
TTATGATTCACCAGCCAATGAGCGGTACTCAAGGTCAAATTTCTGATATGGAAATTGCATTGAAAGAGGGTACTAAATTGCGCGATGAGTTATACACTATCTTAGCAAACCACACGGGCAAACCGTTTGATCAAATTGCTAAAGATTCAGACCGTGATTACTGGATGTCTTCTTCAGAAGCATTAGAATACGGTATGATTGATGAAGTTTTGGGTAGCTCCAAATAATTGAATACACAAGGACATATTCCTCTTTGAAGGAGTGTGTCTTTTTTAGTTTTAGACATGAAAGAACGTGACGATATCAAATGCTCCTTCTGTGGCAGAAAGAAGAGTGAAGTAAACATCATGATTGGTGGTCTTACTGGCCATATCTGTGATGGTTGTGTGGAGCAAGCGGTAAAAATTGTTGAAGAAGAAAGCAGCAGCCGTGTTCATGAATCGCTATCTGCAAACATGAACTTGCTGAAACCTGCCGAAATCAAACGTCATTTAGATGAGTATGTGATCGGTCAGGATGATGCTAAAAAGGTAATGAGTGTTGCCGTTTACAATCACTTTAAACGATTAACGCAAGCTGTTACTGATGACGAAGTAGAGATTGAAAAGTCTAATGTGATTTTAGTAGGTGAAACCGGAACGGGTAAAACCTTAATTGCTAAAACCATTGCGCGCATCTTAAACGTTCCTTTCTGCATTGCTGACGCTACTGTGTTAACAGAAGCTGGTTATGTAGGTGAAGATGTTGAATCAATCCTTTCTCGCTTATTACAAGCAGCTAACTACGATGTGGAAGCAGCCGAACGTGGAATTGTTTTCATCGATGAGATTGATAAGATTTCTCGTAAAGGAGATAATCCTTCTATTACTCGTGATGTAAGTGGCGAAGGTGTTCAGCAAGCTTTATTGAAATTGTTAGAAGGTTCAACAGTTGGCGTTCCACCGCAAGGCGGACGTAAGCACCCTGAGCAAAAATTGGTTCAAGTAAACACCAAAAATGTATTGTTCATTTGTGGTGGTGCATTTGATGGTATTGATAAAGCCATTGCTCGCAGATTGAACACGCAAGCGGTTGGTTACAATACGTTGGAGAAAAACGAACAAATCGATAAAGAGAACATGTTGCAATACATCTCTCCAGCCGATTTGAAATCATTTGGGTTGATTCCTGAGTTGATTGGTCGTTTCCCTGTATTGGCACACTTAAATCCGTTAGATCGTTCAACATTGCGCTTGATTTTATCTGAACCGAAAAACAGCTTAATCAAACAATACCAAAAGTTGTTTGAAATGGAAGACATCGCTTTAGAATTTGAAGATGAAGTACTGGATTACATTGTTGACAAAGCGGTTGAGTTTAAATTAGGCGCTCGTGGATTGCGCTCTATTTGCGAAGCGATTATGTTAGACGCCATGTATGATCTTCCTTCTCAAACCGAAGAGGTTGAATCTACATTCAAAGTAACGTTAGCTTACGCACAAGAAAAACTAGACAAATCAGGTATGAATCACTTGAAAGTGGCTTAATTCATACTTCGGTATAAAAGCAAAAGGCAGGTTTTCACCTGCCTTTTTTGTTTCATAATAAATCACCAACTCGTTATCCACGAATACAACATGAAATTTATTTAGTAATCATCTTCCACTCTAAATCACTATAATATAAAGGGTGCTTTCCTTCCTCTCTTAGCTTTCCTATGCTCGATTTCTCAAGCTCTTTAATCCACTTCTTATAAGATTTATTTAGGTTTTTCACTATCAGCTTATCAGTCTCACTATTCCCTTCTCCCATTGAATATTCACTTCCCTTAAATCCAATTCGAAGTTTCGGGATAAAACAAAAATCATTATAATATAGTGCACTTGAATAGAGTACTTTTAATACAATTAGTGGAAAGATTGGAGGTATTAAAATATAAGAAGAGCTTGGCTTATACGTATATATAGCAGTCGTATCAGGACATATTGAATACCAGTGATAAGTAGCTTGCTCGATTGGTTTATATCCCATGAGATTCTTCTTCTCAAATTTCACTTTGGATATGTATACTATCCCTCTAGCAGTATCCAAGTTACAAGTATCTAGCACAGACATTATTTCCCTGGATAAACTAACACTATCTATATTTCCTACAGAATAAATCATAAAAGATTCTAACCACTTGTTACGACAATCATCAGTATATGATTGAGCTATAGAAGTCCCACAAAAACAAGTGCAAAAAATAATTAGAAGTAAAATCCCGCATTTTTTTGGTTTCTGATTATTAACAACCACAGTTTTTTTCATGCGCAACAATTAGAATATTCATATACTCATCTTGTTCAGAAAACATGTATCGAGAGATTTCTGATTTTCGGTAATGTGGTTCACCTCTTATTCTATCCCACTTATTATATTCATTGATATACTTAGTCTTAACTTTTAGCTTACAAAAGGAGACGTTTTCTTGATAATACTCTTCAACTTCATATGATTTGTATCGATAGCTTTTATAAATGCTGTTATCATGGTCAATACTAATTCCTGTTTTGGAAATATTAAGAAATGTCTTCACAACTGAATCACTGCAATAAAAATCACTAAAAGGATACCTTGTAAATGTAGTGTGAAAGAAAGGCCAAACATTTGTGTTATTAGTTAGCTCTACTTCTTCTACCACTCTTTTTATCGAAAATTCAATACTATCTTTAGGAACAAATAGATCTAGAAATCGACCATTTTCGTGAGTAACTCTTAAAAATCGACCACTCAACATTTCATTATTTATATACTCAGCACTTTCAATTCTTACAGACGCCCAACCTTCAACTCTCTCTTTCTCTATTGTGAAACCTGTAATTTTCTTTGAGCTGGCACAAGAAGAAATAATAAATAAAATGAGTAATAACCAAATTCTTTTTAGATACGTTTCACTCATTTTGATTTGTTGTTAGTGTGATTCTGTAAGGATCAAGGTATCGTAATATACTCTGTTGTGTTGTAAAAGGAAACGGAGAGTTTTCCATCGCAACCGCTTTCGTAGTCTAAATAGCGGTCGGCTAAATTCTCTTGTTCTATGGTAACCTTGCCTGTGTTGTCGTACAAGCAATTCAATCGAGTAGTAATTTGATCGGTAATGGTTGCTTCAAAGAAAACACCAAACGTGTTCCTTCCGCTGGCAAATCCGTACGCTCTTAATTCATCGTCTTCAGGTTCGTTTGGAGTATCAGCTCCTTCACCCCATACCACACTTTCTTGAGAATTGAAATAGGTCTCTTGTCGCTTGTTACCTGGAGCTTCACGAACCAACCAAGCATCAGTAATGGTTTTTCTGAATACAGGCAACAATGCTGAATCACCAAAATTGTGAATCATCATTTCACCGGTTAACTCCAAATCATCTGAGAAATAATCATCGAATGTGATGGTCACTAATGAGTTGACATCCATATAAGGTCTAGAAATATTTGCTACAATATTCCCCGCTCTAGTTCTTCCATCAGAACAAACAGACCCTTTAGGGCTGAAGTAAATAACCAATTGAGCTGGGTAACCCACATCTGGATATCTGCGAATGCTATCTACACAAACATCTGGCGGAAGCGTTGTATCTGCTCCACCCAAAACAGTATCCTTTAGAATGGTACTGTGTACGGTTTTCCAAACATCAAAAAAGGCATTTTCAGCACGTGCAAATTCATAGCTAGAAGTGGTTTGATCTTCATTGTTTCGCTCCGAATCTCTACAAGAAACAGCCAAAACAGCTAGCGCAAATAAGATCGAAATGGTTCTGAATTTCATATGGGTTAAATTACAATAGCCCTACTAAAGTAGCATTTTTATTGGCGCTTTTCGTACACCACAAAACTATAAGCATGTTGGTGTCTAGAATCTGCTGGATGATCTTCTCTGCTTACTTCTTTCCATACATTTAAATCAACATCTGGAAAAAAGGTATCGCCATCAAAGGTATCGTGCACATAAGTCACGTATTGGCGATCTACCAAATCGTGATCAAGGGCATATTTGTAAATCTGTCCACCACCAATAATAAATGGTTCTTTATCTCCTTGTTTGTGAGCAAATTCGAGAGCATCTTCAATGGAATGAAATACCTCACAACCTGGAGCCGTAAAATCTTTTTTAGTAGTCACCACCACATTGGTACGTTTAGGTAACGGACGGAATTTCTCAGGAATCGAGTCGTAATTTTTACGCCCCATGATTACCACATGTCCAGCTGTTGTGTGCTTAAAATAGTTTAAGTCTTTCGGCAAGTACCATATTAAATCATTGTCTTTTCCAATGACACCATTTTCTGCTACAGCAACAATTAAAGAAACCATGTATTTATTGATTTAATGCTTTTATCTGATCCGATTCTACGATATCAACTCCGGGTTGAGCTGCTTTTAATTTGGCGATTAGCGCGTGAGCTA
The DNA here is from genome assembly GCA_913045895.1 of uncultured Flavobacteriales bacterium. Lineage (GTDB taxonomy): Bacteria > Bacteroidota > Bacteroidia > Flavobacteriales_G > Salibacteraceae > UBA6049. The sequence continues at coordinate 4,422 of CAJWSQ010000148.1, forward strand.
CTTCACGGTCGTAAACTGGTTTGTATTTTTTCAAACTGCCAAATAACAGTGGCGATAACAACTTAGATAACACCTCTCCTACTTTCTCACCTAATCGAAATTCTTCTCGATCTCCCAACAACAAACTAGGTCTTAAAATCACCATTTGTTTCAAGTTCAATGATTGAACGTATTGTTCCATCTCACCTTTGGTTCGCAAGTAGAAATTAGAAGTGTTTGCAGTTGCTCCTATGGAGCTGATCACACCAAATGAGCTATTCCATTTAGCCGCTAAATCAGCTAAGTGACGAACGTATTCATCATCTACTTTGGTAAATGCTGCTTGTGATCCTGCTTTTTTGATAGTCGTTCCCAAAGTGCAAATCACCCAATCGGGAGTTTGATCCAATTGAATTTGGTGCCAATTTTCAAAATCAAACTCAATCAATTGCTCCTTAGCATGAAGCGAATCTAATTTCCTCCGTGATAAAACAAATACCTTTTCAATGGATGAATCAGCTGCTAATTGTTTGCGAACTGCTTGACCAATTAGTCCAGTACCACCAGCTACGAAAACAGTTTTACCACTCATTAAACGGCTACCTCACCTTTAATTGCCGGATGCGGATCGTAGTTTAACAATTCGAAATCTTCGTATGTAAAGTCGAGAATATCTTTTACTTCTGGATTGATTTTAAGCGTAGGCAACGGACGCAAATCTCTGCTCAATTGCAATTGTGCCTGCTCGATGTGATTCGAATACAAATGCACATCGCCAAAGGTGTGTACAAATTCACCTGGTTCTAATCCTGTAACTTGCGCTACCATCATCGTTAACAAAGCGTATGAAGCGATGTTAAACGGAACACCTAAGAATGTATCGGCACTGCGTTGATACAACTGACAAGAAAGCTTGCCATCGTTCACATAAAACTGATACATCGTATGGCAAGGAGGAAAACCCGCTTTGGCCATTTCTTCAATTTCAGAAGCATTCCAAGCCGAAACAATTAATCTGCGAGATTGCGGATTGTTTTTGATCTCATTTACCACCCACTTCAGCTGATCGAAACCATTAAAATCGCGCCATTGCTTTCCGTAAACAGGACCCAATTCGCCCCATTTTGCAGCAAATTCAGCATCGGATTTCACCTCTTCAACAAACTCTTTCATTTTGGCTCTCCACTCTGGAGAATATTTTGGGTATTGATCTGCCTGATTAGTTTCGTTTAACCAACGTTGAAAAGGCCAATCGTTCCAAATATTAACTCCATTTTGAACCAAATAGCGCAAATTGGTATCACCTTGAACAAACCACAACAACTCATGAATTATTGATTTTGTATGCACTTTTTTGGTAGTCACTAACGGAAATCCTTCTGAAAGATCAAATCGCATTTGATACCCAAAACAAGAGCGCGTCCCCACACCTGTTCTGTCCATACGATCGGCACCATTATCTAAAATGTGCTTCAATAAATCGTGATATTGCTTCATGAAATTGAAATTTCATGCAAGTTAAAACACGTTAGTCTGAATGAAAATGAAAGTTGATAAGTATTGAAAAATTCAAGGGAGATTAGATCATCATCCCAACGATCACAGCAGTAAATAAACAAGCCAATGTTCCACCAATTAAAGCACGAACTCCGAGTTGTGCTAATTGACCTTTACGCTCTGGAACCAAAGCTCCAATTCCACCAATTTGAATTCCAATTGATGCAAAGTTAGAGAACCCACACAAGATGTATGTTGCCATAATGATTGACTTCTCACTTGAGAAAGCACCACTGGCTTTTAAATCGCCAAGTGTAACATACGCGTAAAATTCATTCAAAATGGTTTTCTCACCCAAAAGCTGACCAACTAAAACCACATCAGCTGAAGGAACTCCCAATAAATAAGCAATGGGCGCGAACATGTATCCAATTACAAATTGGAAAGAGAAGGTATCGTAATTGGTATTGGCTGCAATCCAGCTATTCAACCCAGTTAAGGCACCAAGTTGTTCAAAAATATAATTCCCAAAATAGATGAAAGCTGTAAATACCAACAACATAGCTGCTACGTTTACGGCTAATTTCAATCCATCTGTCGTACCATTTGCAATCGCTTCAAGGATATTAGTACCCACTTTGTTGTGCGACAAATGCATGGTGTTATCAAACGATTGTGTTTCGGGAACCAACATTTTAGCTGCTACTAAGGCAGCTGGTGCCGACATGATTGAAGCTGCTAATAAATGCTTCGCAAACATGATTTTTTGCGCTGGATCATCACCACCTAAAAAACCAATATATGATGCTAAAACACCACCAGCTATGGTAGCCATACCACCTGTCATCAATGCGTTCATTTCTGAACGAGTCATCTGCATTAAATACGGACGAACCAACAATGGAGCTTCTGTTTGCCCCAAGAACATATTTCCTGCTGCGGCTAAACTTTCAGCACCCGAAAGTTTCATTACACGCTTCATTACCCAAGCAAAACCGTAAACGATCTTTTGTAAAACTCCTAGGTAATACAACAAGCTAGATAATGCCGAAAAGAAGATAATTGTTGGCAATACGTTGAATGCAAAGTTGAGTAACGCTGGATTGATTTTGCCATCTACATAAGAACTAAACAAAAACTCAGTACCATAATTCGTAAATGAAATCACTTTTACAAAAGCACGACTCATCCATTCAAAAAAGTGCTCAACAAAAGGAACTTTTAGCACTCCAATGGCAAAAATAATTTGGATTAGAAGCCCTTTAGCCACCAACGGCCAAGAGATTTTTTTACGGCTTTCGCTAAACAACCAGCCCAAACCAATGAGTACAGCAATTCCTACAAATCCTTTAATGATAGACACAAAGCTGATTGACAGGATAGCGCTCAATGATGTTGGTTTTAGATGTTATTTTCTTTTTTGAATTTCATCTCTCAACTTGCTCGCAAGCTCATAATCCTCGTTTTGGATAGCATCATCAAGTTCTTTTTCTAAGTCCTCAATGCTTTTACCTCCAAATGGATCAACTGAAGCTGGAGTTGAAACATGCTGATCAGTTTCTTCAAACTCGCTATCGGCAGCGTTTTCATCTTCAACTGTAATACCAGCTTGGTTAAGAATGAATTCGTATGTGAAGATAGGACATTGAAAGCGCAGAGCCAATGCTATCGCATCGGAACTCCGCGCATCAATTTCAAGTTGTTTATATCCGTTGTCGCAAATGAGT
>CAJWSQ010000149.1 GCA_913045895.1 uncultured Flavobacteriales bacterium
GAATAGGTTGTGTTTGATGCTGGATTAACTTTAATAGTTGATGTATTATCTGTGGTACTCCAAGAGAATGAATAACTATTGCTATTCTGTCCGTTTGAATTCAATTGAGCTTGAGCTGAAATAATGTTTTCATTATAAAAACCATATCCTAATCGAGAACTCTCGTGTGCTGCAAACCACTTATTTGTCCATGGAGAAACAGTAAATCTAGCTATATCTGGAGTATTAACATTTGGCAAATCATATGCTTGAGTTAATGTGTTTGTTTGTAGGTTATATCTATAAATATCATAAGCAGTTGCGCTATTTAAATTTCTAGATCTAAATAACACATTGTAAGATGAACCATTGCATTCAGCAACCCCAAAGTGAGCCCAACCTTCAGCACTGTAGGCATATGAATAAATATTAGCATTAAGCTGAAGAGTTGTAACATCTCCTGATGGCAAATCAATTTTGTAAAAATAATTTGTTGCGTTTGACCAAACGATCACAAATCCACTACCAGCATATACTCCCGAACCTGTTCCTAAATTGAGTGTTTGCGAAAGGTTAATGGTATTAGTAACATTTAAATTTTCGTTATAGACTTTTAATTGATCAATACTATTCCAATCTGAATTATAATCTCCCATGTATGAGCCGTAATAGTTGGAATTATGTATTGAATATAGCTGACCATCAGATAAATCACTAAAAAGCCCCCATATTCTCATGTTGTAATTGGTATATGATGTCAAATCATGATTATACCTATACACATAAGCGTCTTGAGGTATGTACACATAATTTGGAGTTACTGCAATACCTGTATTATCATCACTACCTAATGAGGCCGTGTTAAAATTGGTAGATAGGTCTCCCACTTCAATACAAGAATAAATTGTTCTAAGCGTTATGCTATCAGCGCTACATGAAGTTGTGTCACCTGGGTATATAGTTGGATTAATTATCGATAAAAACGTACTATCCTCACTCTCACAACCATTTGAACCCGTAACTGTTAGGTTATAGGTTCTTCTATTCATTACTGATATTGATTGTGTAGTTGCTCCATTATCCCATGCATATGAAGATACTCCTGAAGGTCCCGATAATGTATAAGACTCACCACATGTAGTAATGGTATCAGACAATGATACCGTTGGTAAAGGAAGAACATTAATTGTGGTTGAATCAGTACAATTGGTTGATCCTGCAGACACTGTTACATGGTAAGTTGTATTTGAAGTAGGGCTAACTACTTCGTATGAACTTGAACTTCCAGTAGACCAACTAAATGAATATGGATTAATTGATGTTGAACCATAATTTGCTACAGCATCAGCGTAACCTATTACTGGATAACTACTGCTTCCAAAATATGTTGTAGAATATTCATGTACATAGTACCATCTATCAGTTGTATTGCTGAATATAATATTACCCATATTTCCCAATGTCCCCATATAGGCATAATCGGTATCAGTGAAACCGGAAGACGTAATTGTAGCTTTAGTTATGTAACTACTATTCTTGACACGGATCACCTCGTAACCTCCATTTGTACCACATTGAGCTATCCCTCTATGGGTATATGCGCCTGCATTCACAAAATTATATCCACTCGCATTAGATAACAAAGTAGAAACTTGTCCAGAAGCTAAATCAACATGATAAAACGTATTGTTATATGCTGTGTAAATTATTACAAAACCATTCCCAGGATAAATACCCTCATTGTATGAATACGAAGGCCCTATATCAATTGGTTGAGAAAGCGTGATGAAAGATCCCCCTACTAAATTCTCATTTAACAATTGTACATGAGTTATGTCTCCAGAACATGAATAGGTATACCCAGAGCAACCTGAACTATATAATGTATACAGCTGACCCGAAGATAAATCAGAAAACAATCCATCTCGTCTAGTAAATGTAGTAGGGTTTCCGGACAAGTTTAAAGGATACCTAAGTGTATAAGAGTTTGTATTTAAATATACATAATTTGAAGTTACTGCTATACCCCCATAAACTCCATTTCCATAACTTGTTGGATTTACATAATTCACGTTGTTATTTGTGAAATTTGAAATATCCAAACACGATGATTTTGTATATAAACTTACTGAGTCACCATTACAAATGGAAGAAGCATTTGAAGTAATAGTCGGATCAATCAAATCAACATACGTTTGATCTGTAGCATCACAGCCATTATTATCTGTTACCGTTACAGAAAGTGCGCCTTGATTAATGGCTGATGTTGTGGCTGAATTGCCACCATTACTCCATGAATATGAACTAAACCCAGATGTTGCTGACACCGAAACAGATGTTCCACAAGCCCTAGAGGTATCATTCAAACTTATGGTAGGTGCAGTATATGTTGAGAGTGTGATTGTATCACTTTTGGAACATACCGTATTTGATACAGTAACTGAATATGTTCCTGCCGCAGTAGCGGGGTATGTCTGATTTCCTGTACCACTAGACCAACTGTAATTAATTGGACCTACAGGAGCAGCTAAAGTGAAAGTATCTCCCGGGCAAAAAGAAGCGTCTGCCCCAAGGCTAACATTAGGCACATTTATATTGATATCCAGCCCATTATCAGCTCCAACCGTACTCGGATTTGATGCTACAACTCTTATTCTGTAACCTGTGCCATAAGGTGTATTGGCAGGTATAGTTGCATTTATTGTTTGAGCAGTTGTTGATGTTACTGTCCCAATGTTTGTTGGGTTAGCCCAGTTACCATTTGCATCTGAAAGCTGAGCCGTAAAAACATTTCCCGCACTGTAAGATGTCGTGTTGGTTGAAAAAGTAACGTTAACAGAAGAATTATCACAATATGGACCTGAAATACTATTTGTTGACAAACCAACATTTAATATATCATACCCTCGTAGTTCAGTATAGTTAACAAAGAATTGGTCATTAGTATAAGATTGCCCATAGAAAGAGGCTGGAGCAGTACTTGGTAACTGCGAATAACCTTGACTTACTCCTGTAGACTTGTTAAAGAAATAAGCTCTTTTGTTGCCGTAGTCATAAGCAACAATCTCTTTTCCTGAACACCCAACATATGATATGTAGTCTATGTATGAAGAAGAGATAAGAGAACCTGATAAGGATACTGGAGATCCAATTTGAGCTCCTGTGGCTCTGTCATATCTGTACAAATATCCATTGTATGCAAAAAGCACCTCATTATTATCCCAATCATAAGTACCTCTTGAAATATTTGATGGCTGGTTCGACCCTGATACAGACTGGTAGGCTCCATTTACAATACCCGTAGATGAATTTATACTAAATGTGTAATAGCCATAAGATCCATACCTATTACCTTCTAATACATTGGTATTTGGATTCCACCAAAGCCCTTCCATATTCGCAAAATAATAACTACCGATAAGAGTTGTGAAATTGGAATTATACGTATATATATAATTGCTGTAAATAGCGTAATACTTGTTCTGAACTGGATTATAAGCAACAGATTGAAAACTACCCGTAGAGTTTGAATATGTCAGTTGAGTACCGCTCGTAAGAATGGTACATTGGGCATAGGACTGGTTAGTAATTAACCCCATGATTAAAAGGGTTAGGAGGAAAAACTTTCTCATTCGATTAGTGAATATTTTGTTAATAAGTCGGCAAATATATATCCAACCCCATACATTATCAACTTAATAATGTTAAAAAACAGCACTTTAACCCCTGTTTAAACTGTTAAAGTGAAAATGGAGCTTTTAATACGCTCGTCTAAAAATTCATAATACTTTCGCCAGTGAAGGTTGCTCATTATGGCAAACAATAAGCGGAATAAAAAACAAAGTCCGTTGCGCCAACTTCTCAATCCGCGCAAAATAGCCATTCCCGTTGTTATCGGCTTGGGAGTTGCTGGGTATAAACTGTACACCGATGTTGACTTTAAAGCTTTTGAAAATGTAGACTTCAACTGGGAGTCTGCCATGTGGCTTTTAATGGCTTTACTCATGGTGGTTTTCAGAGATTTTGGATACATGCTTCGCCTTCGAATCTTGAGTGATAAAAAAATCTCATGGCGCAATGTGTTTGACGACATCATGCTTTGGGAGTTCTCATCAGCAGTAACGCCAAGTGTTGTTGGAGGATCGGGTGTTGCTATTTTCATCTTGAATAAAGAGAAGCTTTCGGTTGGAAAAAGTACTGCAGTAGTAATGACAACAGCCTTTTTAGATGAGCTGTTTTATGTAGTAATGGTACCACTGCTGTTTGTTATTGTAGGAACCGATGTGCTCTTCCCGCCAAGTATAGAAACGGTTCAATTTTTAGGTAATGAATTGGGAATTGAACAAGTTTTTTGGATTGGGTACGGATTTATCTTAATTCTAATATCTGCCATTGCATTCGGAATTCTCATTAATCCGGTTGGATTAAAGCGTGTTTTGATTCGAGTATTCAGCATGCGGTTTTTGCGTAGATGGCTTCGTGGAGCGTATCAAACTGGAAACGATATTATTGCTACATCTAAAGAACTTAGAAGTAAGCCGTTTTCCTTCTGGGTAAAAACCTTTACAACTACTGCACTTTCATGGACTTCTCGCTACCTCACCGCCAATTTCATCATGCTAGCCTTTACCACATTTACTTTTAAAGATAATCTCATCATTTTAGCCAGACAGTTGGTTATGTGGGTTATCATGCTCATCAGCCCCACACCAGGTGGAGAAGGTGTTGCTCAACTGGCATTCGAAAACTTTTTAGAAGAATACACTCCTTTGGGCTTGGCAGCCGCTTTAGCCATCATTTGGAGACTATACACATACTACCCCTATTTATTTTTAGGCGCAATTATCTTACCTCAATGGATTCAGCGCGTATATCTAAAACGCAAATTGATTTCATTCAAAAAAGTATAATCGCAAAACATTCAAATTAGATCAATATGAATCGTAAAGACATTCAGTTCGGAACCAAAGCCATTCACGCAGGATTAGAGCCAGATCCAGCAACTGGTGCAATCATGACTCCCATTTATCAAACCTCAACATATGTTCAAAGCGAAGTTGGTGTTCACAAAGGATACGAGTATTCTAGATCATTAAATCCAACTCGTCATGCACTTGAAAAAAACATTGCGGCTCTAGAAAATGGAGCTTACGGTGCTTGTTTTGGAAGTGGTTTAGCGGCAATCGACTGTGTAATTAAAATGCTAAATCCAGGCGATGAAGTAATCAGCACTAACGATTTATACGGTGGAACTTACCGCATTTTCACTACCATTTTTGAAAAATACGGCATCAAATTTCACTTTGTGCCAATGGGAGATGTTTCTGCTGTTGAAGAAAAAGTGAACGAAAACACCAAACTGATTTGGGTTGAAACACCAACTAACCCAATGATGAATATCGTTGACATCAAAGCGATGTCTAAAATTGCTAAAAACGCTAATGCTTGGTTGGCAGTTGATAACACATTTGCTACACCTTATCTACAAACTCCAATTGACTTAGGAGCTGACATTGTAATGCACTCAGCAACTAAATATCTTGGCGGTCACAGCGATGTTGTTATGGGAGCTTTGGTTACCAACAATGATCATATAGCTAGCGAAATGTATCGCATTCAAAACTCCAGTGGAGCGGTAACAGCACCAATGGATAGCTTCTTGGTTCTTCGTGGAATTAAAACATTGCACGTGCGTATGCAACGCCACTGTGAAAACGGTGAGGTTTTAGCTAATTGGTTAGCTAAACATCCAGCAGTAGATAAGGTATATTGGCCAGGTTTTGAATCGCATCCAAATCATGAAATTGCCAAAGAGCAAATGAATGGTTTTGGCGGAATGATTTCATTCTCATTAAAATCAGGTAAATTAGAAGACGCTAAAAAATTGGTCTCTTCAACCGAAGTTTTCACTTTAGCTGAATCTCTTGGTGGAGTTGAATCATTACTGGGACATCCAGCAACAATGACTCACGCTTCTATTCCAAAAGAAGAAAGAGAAAAAACAGGTGTAACCGATACTTTAATCCGTTTAAGTGTTGGTATTGAAGCGATAGAAGATCTTCAAAAAGATTTAGAACAAGCTTTAGCTCAATTGTAAAAGAATATGGCAAATAAGTATGCAGTTATTGGTTTAGGTCAGTTCGGAACGGCCATTGCTCGTAAATTATCTGAGCGTGGTGCCGAAGTATTGGCTATTGATAATGATGAATTTCATATCGAAAAAATCAAAGATGAAGTAGCCTATGCTGTTACTTTAGATTCAACCGATAAAAAGGCATTAATAGCCCAAGGAATTCGTGATATGGATGCAGTTGTTGTAGCCATAGGTGAAAATTTCGAAGCCTTATTGCTTACTGTTGTTTACCTCAACGAAATGGAAATTCCACGAGTAATTGCTCGTGCAAACAGTCCGCAGCAGCACATGATTTTAGAAAAAATGGGCGTTTCTGAAATCTTATCTCCTGAAGACGAGGTAGGTACCGTTGTTGCAGAAAGACTGATTAACCCAAGTATCATTAGCTTCTTACAACTTCCTGATGATTATGAAATTGTGGAATTGAAAGCACCTAAAAATGTACTGGGTAGAACACTCGATGAAATTGGACTTCGCGATAAATACAAACTAACCGTAATTACAATCAAACGTGAGTTTGATGAAGAGAAAAACGGTGAAGTTTGTAAAGAAGCTCACGTATTAGGTGTTCCATCAAGCTCAACTTACATACAAGAAAACGATACTCTTATGATTTTCGGTCAGATCAAGGATATCGAAAAATTCATCGATATCAATTAATGCGACACTATTTTATAACTGGAACAAGTAGCGGAATAGGAAAAGCTTACGCTGAATATATTCTAGAAAACGAAGCCGATAGTGTTGTAACCGGAATCTCAAGAAGAGAAGGAATGTCCCATCTCAGATTTAACCACATTGCGTTAGATCTGGGCAATCGGGAATCTCTACTAAACTTTCAATTTAAAGTCAATCAAAACGCTACTGAAGTTGTTTTGGTGAACAATGCTGGATACATTGGCGACATCAAAAGAATTGGCAACGCTAGCGATCTTGAAATATTAAAATTGGTCGATATCAATATAAGTGCCGTTTTGGTATTGACCAACAAGTTCATTCAGCAGGTTAATAGCTCCCTAAACAGAATTGTTTTAAACATAGGTTCAGGCGCAGCCAACTACCCCATTGATGCTTGGACGCCATATTGCAGTAGTAAAGCAGCAATAGAGCATTTCACGGCATGCGTAGCAAATGAACAACAAGTCACCAACGGAAGTCTTATCATTAAAAACATCTCGCCAGGCGTTGTAAATACTGAGATGCAAGCAGAAATCAGAAAATCAAACCATACTGATTTCAGTAGGCACGAACACTTTGTAAATCTTCATGAAAATGGAGAATTAAAGCTGGAATGTACTTTCAAAGACGGATTAAAATACGGTAAAACAGTTAAATATTACGAGAACGGTAAGTTACAAGTAGAAATACGTAGAGTGGAAGGGAGGCATGTCAGTCATTTTTACTTGACAGTTTTCTTACAAAGTATCTGAAAAGAAACCCGTGTCCAACCTTCAACTCAGAATTGGAGAAAGACGAAATAGTCCGCAAAGCTG
>CAJWSQ010000150.1 GCA_913045895.1 uncultured Flavobacteriales bacterium
ATCCGTAAATTGGCATTTGATATCTTAAAAGATCCGCTTCAAGTAAACTTAGCTATTGCTAAGCCTGCAGCTGGAATCAATCAGCAAGCTTACTTGGTTTACAACGATAACAAAACCAAACTCCTTGAGAAGATCATTCAAGAAAGTGAAATCCGATCGATGATCGTTTTTGCTTCTCGAATCAATGATGTGAATGCACTTTACCAAGATTTAAAATCACTGAACTTACCATATAAGGTTGCAGCTATGCACTCGGGTAAAGAGCAAGAAGAACGCAATGAAATTATGCGATTATTCAAAGCTGGTAAGATTCAGATTTTCGTTGCAACTGACATTCTTTCTCGCGGTATTGATGTGGATGATTTGAGTCACGTTGTAAATTACGATGTTCCAGATGATCCAGCTGATTACGTTCACCGTATTGGTAGAACTGCTCGTGCTGGGAAAAGCGGTGCGGCTATCACGTTTATCAACGATAAAGATCAGTTCAAATTCTTCAATATTGAGCAACTGATTGAACGCACTTTAGACAAGCTACCAACTCCTGAAGAGTTTGGTAAAAGTCCAGAGTACAACCCAACTGTTCGTAAAAAGAATAACCTCAAAAAGCGTAGACCAAACAACAACCGCAACAACCAAAATCGCGGAAAATCGCAACATTCAAAGCCGAAAAACGTAAACGGTAACTCCAATAAAAAACGCGCTGGAAAGCCTAGACCACCTAAAAAGCAAAATAATCAGGATCAACCAAAAAGTGAATGACAAACGAGTTTGAAACATTTACACTCGCTAATGGATTACGTGTTATTTTCCAATACATGCCAGGGCCAGCAGCCCATTGTGGTTTCTTAATTAACGCTGGTAGTAGAGATGAATTGGAAAATGAAAATGGCTTGGCGCATTACTTGGAGCACTGCATGTTTAAGGGCTCAAAAAAACGTAAGGCCTTTCATATTCTTAATCGTTTAGATGCTGTAGGTGGAGAAATCAACGCATACACCACCAAAGAAGACACCGTTATTCACGCTTCATTTCTGAACGAACATTTTGAAAGAGCTCTTGAGCTTTTAACCGATATTACTTTCCATGCAACCTACCCTCAAAGAGAAATCACAAAAGAGAAACTCATTATTATAGATGAGATTCACTCGTATCTAGATAGTCCATCCGAGCAGATTTTTGATGATTTTGAAGATCAACTTTTCATCAACCATCCAATAGGAAGAAACATACTCGGAACTTCTGAGAATCTCAAGCGATTTAAACGCGATGATCTTCTCCGATTCCACAACCGTTTCTACCATCCTGAAAATATGGTTTTGAGTGTAGTTGGAAACCTTTCTTTCTCAAAAGTGAAAAAGCTCGTTGAAAAGTACACGGCTGACATTCCACAGCATTCGCCTGAGATAAACAGAAAACCCTATACGGGCTACCAACCAACGCATCACGTAATTGAAAAAGATGTTTTCCAAGCACATTACATGATGGGAAACCAAACCTACTCAGACAATGATGAAGAGCGCAGATCAATGATTTTACTCAACAATATTCTGGGTGGTCCTGCAATGAATAGTCGCTTAAACCTCAACATCAGTGAGAAATATGGTTTTGCTTATCATTTAGAATCATCATACGTTCCTTTTTGTGATACTGGCTACTTCAGTGTATACCTAGGGACTGAGGAAAAATCACTCAAAAAAGCCAAATCACTGATCTTTAAAGAGCTTGAAAAGCTGAAAAACAAAAAGCTAGGTACCCGTCAGTTGCATATGGCTAAAAAACAGTTGATTGGTCAAATTGCTTTGAGTCAAGAAAACGGTGCCAGCCAGATGATTGCTTTGGGAAAAAGCCTCTTAGCTTTCGATAAGGTAGATACGCTTGATGTTATTTATGCTGAAATCGAATCCATTACAGCTGAACAATTGTTACACATTGCTAATCAAGCCTTTGAAACCGATCAAATGTCATCACTCACCTTTTTACCTACTCCAGAGTAAATTGAATTTCTATGCATTTTTTAAGTCCTGATTTAGAAGACTACATCGCTAAACATTCACAGAAGGAACCTGAAATATTACAAGAATTGGATCGAGAAACCCACTTAAAGGTGGTTAGTCCAAGAATGTTATCCGGTCATGTTCAAGGTAGATTTCTTTCTCAAATCAGTCATATGATGCAGCCCAAACGCATTCTTGAGATTGGAACTTACACGGGCTATTCAGCATTGTGTTTAGCAGAAGGATTAGCTAAAGATGGAGAGCTTCACACCATTGATATCAATGAAGAGTTAGAATCATTTGTTGCGAAATACATCTCAAAAGCTAGACTAGAAAACCAGATCACGCAACACATTGGTAAAGCTCTTGACATTATTCCAACTTTAAATGAAACATGGGATATTGTTTTCATCGATGCCGATAAACCCAACTATTCCAATTACTACCATGCTGTAATTGATTCAGTTAGACCCGGTGGAATTATTTTAACTGATAATGTACTGTGGAGCGGGAAGGTTGTCCAAAATTTGGAAAAACCAGACAAGAGCACCAAAGCTCTTTTAGAGTTCAACAAAATGGTGCAAAACGACAACCGCGTTGATAATGTGCTAGTTGGAATTAGAGACGGACTGATGTTGGCAAGGAAGTTGTAATGACGGGTGCTTTATTCACCCAATAATCATTACATGAAAAAGTTTATACCATCTTGTATCGTTATAGTGCTATTGTGCCTTTCAAGCCATCAACTTTACTCACAAAACGCACTTCAAAGGCAAAGAGGTGTTGCCATTTTAAATTTAATGGAACGAAATCAAGAAGATAGCTCTCGTATCTTCAGTGTAAATCAAATGGCCATTGTAGCTGGCTTCCCTTACATAATAACAAACAGTATTGGAGAGGCTTCTACATATGGAATGATTATTTCAAGTTCTGATATATACTCAACAACATTCTCAAATTTAGAAGTCGATTCAATTCGTAATTACATTTCAGCAGGTGGTGTATTTATTACTTCAAATATGAGAGACTATCGTATGAACGATATTTTTGGTATCAGTGCTTTTACTACTAGTAGACAGAATTACACTTTAAATTGGAATATGAATACCAATGATTCATCTCTAGTTTGGTTTGATCATCCCTTCGAGCATGAAATTATTCTTGGGAGAAATACTTACTCAGAAGTTTTATTTACCAGACACTATACTCTAAACGGTGGAACTCCACTTGCATTCTTCAATAATGATTTAAATTTACCTGCAGTAGTTTATCACCCTTACATAAATGGACATGCTTATGCTCTTGGACTATCACTTCGAGATGTTTCATTGAGATGCATGTTAAATTATGATTACAATTCTGAGCGTAACTTCAGTAATGCATTTGAACCAAATGCAGACGTATTTTTATTCTTTTTAAGAGCTGTTTTTGCCAAGCACACACCTGTAATGGTTTGGAAACACACTTCACCAGCAAACAGCTACAATACCATAATGATAACCCACGATATTGACAGTAGAACAGGAATGGACACCATGCTATACTTCAGTGAGTGGGAAAAAAATGTTGGTATTTCAGCAAGTTACAACGTAACTACCCGATATCTCGCTGATTCAGCTATGAGTGCATTTTATGCAGGCAAAGAATCTAATGTAGAAGCAGTTAAAAATGATGGGCATATTATAAATAGTCACTCTGTTGGACATTTTTACGATTTTCATCACTTTACATTAGGGACATCTGGGATGACAATGTCTAATTATCACCCTTTTTATAACGGAGATTCCACCACAGGTGGATTTATTATACCTGAACTTGAAGTTTCAAAAAATATTTTGGAGAATAATCATAATGTAACTGTTAGAACTTTCAGAGCTGGTCATTTAAGATTTCCAGATCAATTAGCCAATGGACTTCAACTCTTGAATTACGAATACGAAAGTTCTATGAGTTCTAACGATTTAGGCTATAGCTTTCCATTTCCTTTGAAAAAGGATCGCAGTTTTAGCGGTGAAACAACAAATGTTTATGAACTAAGCATGACTTTAAGTGATGTTTATGATGATGGATTTAACATTAATGACTGGCCTCAGAAAGTACAAGGTTGGATTAATGATTGTATTGCTTATATGAATAATAATACCCCTGTAAATTTACTTATTCACCCTAATAGAACACATAAATTAGCGGCAGAGCAAATTTTTTTGCTTAACATGGGACCCAAACCCAAACATTTATCCATGTCTGCCTATGGTGATTTTTGGAGAATGCGTGAAAAAGCTGAATTCCAATCTCAGTTAACAGGAGATACATTAATCATTACTTTAAGTAATAATACAAATACAGTAGACCCTTGGCTTAGTTTTATGGCGGAAGGATATGATATAATAAATACCGTCTTAGTTCAAAACTCTAATGGTAATCCATTGAATTTTGTAATGGAAAAGTATGGTGAAAACCGCATGCTGATCTACAATCCAAACGAAAGTGTAGGAATAGAACCAACTGCTATTGCAGCGACTGAAAGTGGATTTAAGGTATTCCCAAATCCAACAAACGGAGCTTTCACCATTCAACTGAAAAATCAAATTCAGGCTGTTGAAGTATCGGTTTACGATATTACTGGTAGAATCGTTCATCAAGAAATCAGTAATCAGGAAATAATAAACCCCGATCTTCAATTGAAAACCGGGGCGTACTTAATTCGATTAACTTCTAACAACGAAGTTATTGGAATTGAAACACTTATTGTCCGTTAAAATTCAAGATTATCTCTAATCCTGCTGAGTAAGGAGATAAATTCAAATTATCATATTGTTGATTGAGTCTGTGCTTAAAGTACAGACTCACAACATTCCAACCTACTCTACCCATGTATCCATAATTGAAATATTCATCTGGATCCATGTTTGAGGCCATTACCATATCTCCATACCTCACTTGATCTCCGTGAATTTCAGATTGATGAGCAAACGTCCACTTACCAAATCCACCAACATCAACAAACCAACCGATGTTATTCCCTTTACTCAAGCGAAATCTAAATGTTGGAGACAACTCAATGGCTTGATACTTCACCCAGGTCTCTTCAATTGAATTAAAACCTGAGTTTAATGCATTGAAGTTTTCGGAATATCCCACTCCTGGAATAAAATGAGCATCATTGAATTTGTATCGAGAATACGTGTATGATAAATGGGTATTGAAATGAATGATATTGGTTAATTTCAACTTGTATCTCAAACCTATTCCCCATTCTACACTTCTTAGCGCATCTGCTCCTGAAGCTGTTTCACTATCGGGAATTAAGTAGGCTGAGTTTATAACCAAAGCCACATGATGTCTAAAATTCGGACCATACTTTTTAGTGGTATAATCAACTGGTGTTTCGTTCATCATCACTTGTGAAAAAGCTTGAGAAAAGCCGAAGACACAAGCTACCAGTAACATATATTTTTTAATTAATCTCATTGTTGTTGAATTGTAAGGTTAGACACATAGCCATTCAAAAACACGCTTATTTCTTTGGGTTCATCACCAAAATCTGAAGAATCAAACAGTATTTCATCTCCTTCAGACACTTGAATTAACCAATATCTGTTTAAGGTTCCATTAGCCCCAACAACGTGCACATACAAGCGATCTTGATTGATTGATCTGTTTGCTTTAGCATTCTTACTATCTGTATGCGTAACCTTTACGACAAGATCTTTTTCGCTCCAAGATGTTTCAAACCCTTTTACAGGTTTAATCGACTCGTTTAAAATGTAAGCTGCCTGCGGAATTCCATATCCGTGTGCGTAATCGTAATACGGGTATAAGTGTGCACTTTTTTCAATTGTCTCAAACAAATCCATCACTTTTAACCCTGGATTGTGCTGTAATACACAAGCTGCAAAACCAGATGTTAACGGTGTAGAAAATGATGTTCCGTAAGTGATTTTATAAGAATCGTCTTTGCTAGCTACAACGGCTTTCGCATAATTCGAAACATTTGGTTTAATTCTTCCATCAGCTGTTGGTCCGTAAGATCCAAAGCTGATATGGGTGTTTTGCTCTGGACTAATACCTCCAACAGTCAAAGCACTATCAGCATCAGCTGGAGCACCTAAAACTTTCCAGTAATTATCGCCATCATTTCCAGCTGCGGTTACCACCAAAATACCTTTGCGAGCAGCCATGTTAGCAGCACGAGTCACTAAACTTTTTTGCCCATCCATGTCGTATTGCATGTATCTAGAATGCGTATACCCCAAAGAGCTACTGATAATTTGAGCTCCTAATTTATCTGCCCATTCAACAGCCATTTGCCAATACACTTCCTCTTTGCGAGGTTCTAATCCAACTTCTGTACGAGCCAATAAAAACTCAGCTCCGGTTGCCAAGCCCATTTTTTGACCATCATCATAAGAACCAGCAATGTTTGAAAAAGTAGCTAATCCATGCGCATTTTTCTTGTACACATCTTCTTCTTTTTGAGGGAAATTATAAGTTGCTATGATTCGCTTTTCATTGCGGATGGTTTCAAAAGCTCTGTGTACATCAACATCGGGAAAACCACCATCAAAAACAGCCACTCGAACTCCTTTTCCGTCAATTCCAGCAGAGTCAAATAAATCGCCTCCCATTACTTGAATTTGTCGGGCTCTTAAAAAGTCTACGTTTTGTGTTACATCAACGGCTTTCTTGCTTTCCGTTAATTCTGCTCCTTCTTCAAAAGTGGCTTGTACAGATTTCACAAAAGGCAAATTATGAATAGACTGCAATTGGGATTCTGTTGCTTCAACTGCTACCGCATTAAACCAACGGCTTTCACCTACATACGAGTCACTCATTTCTGATACTTGAGCTACGTAACTTGTGTTTAAAGGCCAATCGGTTTGATCGTTTAAAGGAATGTCTTGAATAATACGCCTTTGGATGGCTTTTGCATCAAAATAAGTTAAGGGGTCGAAGCCTACATCTGGCTTATCAGTTAAGAAAACCCAGTAGACTTCCTGGGCTATTCCAAAGTGGGTAAAAAGCATACTGAATAACAGCAATTTGAATGATTTCACCATGGTTTTTCGTTTCACGATTCGTGTTAATTAGGATGAAAAGGTAGTATAATTCGTGTTAATGAACTCGCCACTCTTTCAAGCTAATGGCTAGTTTTGCCTACTGTAAAGTGACAATCAAAATAAAATATTGCTGAGATGATTTGGCCCAAAGAATACAAGATTGAAACAATCAATCGATTGAAGAAAAACACCATTCATGAACCTCTTGGAATTGAGATTACTGCTATTGGTGATGATTATCTAGAAGGCACTATGCCCATTGACAACCGCACTAAACAACCTGCAGGGATTTTGCATGGTGGAGCTAGTGTTGTTTTAGCTGAATCTTTAGGTAGTATTGCTTGTTCTTTAATGATTGATAAAGAAACGCATTACTGTGTTGGTCAGAGCATTTTCGCTAATCATATCCGCCCAGGAATCAGTGGTCTGGCTCACGGAAAAGCAACTCCTATTCATTTGGGAAGGAAAAGTCAGATTTGGCAAATTGATTTAACCAATGATGAGGGTAAATTGATTTGTACTTGTCGATTG
>CAJWSQ010000151.1 GCA_913045895.1 uncultured Flavobacteriales bacterium
TTTTTTAGTCGTAATCGTCGGATTGTTTGCTGTCTCTGAAGTATTTGTCTTTATAGAGAACACTAATCTAAAAAAACTAAATGAAGAAAAAAAGATTATAATTGGAAATATTATTCCTAAACTTAAAACTGTGAAAAAAATTGTACCTGCAATGTTTAGAGGGACTTTTTTAGGTTTTTTATCGGGAATATTGCCAGGAGCAGGAGCTTCACTTGGATCTTTTGTAGCTTACACATTCGAGAAAAAAATTTCTAATAAAGGTGACACTTTTGGTAAAGGTGATGAAAGGGGTATAGCAGCTCCTGAGGCAGGAAATAACGCTGCTGCTGGCGGAGCTTTAGTTCCAATGCTTGCTCTTGGTGTTCCAGGTTCTGGTACAACAGCTGTTTTACTAGCGATGTTAATGACCTTAGACGTCACTCCAGGACCTCTTTTATTCAAGCAAAACCCTGACGTTGTTTGGGGCTTGATTGCAGCTTTATTTATAGGAAATATAGTTTTACTAATTTTAAACATTCCATTAGTTAAATATTTTTCAAAAATCTTATTAATCCCATCAAAATACCTTATGCCGGTAGTTGCCATGGTTTCTTTTGTTGGAATTTACGGAATTTCAGGATCAAGTTTTGATTTAATTATTATGGTAATGTTTGGCTTACTAGGTTGGTTGCTTAGAAAATTAGACATACCATTAGTCCCTATTATAATGGGTGTTATTCTAGGTGAACACATGGAATCTAACCTTAGAAGAGCAATGACTATCCACGACGGAGACTGGCTAATGCTAATATCTTCCAACGTATCAATTGTCATTTGGAGCATCACTTTTATCGGTTTTTACTCCCTCGGGTATCATTGGATTATCTGAAACAAGTAATAGAGCTCCGTGTGGAATTTCGTTAACGAAACCTACCATAAAAATGGTTGCCGTTTCCATATCAACAGCCATAGCTCTAATTTTACGTAGATACTTTTTGAAGTTCTTATCGTGTTCCCAAACTCTTCGATTTGTGGTGTAGCATGTACCTGTCCAATAATCTAATTCGTGTTTTCTAATGGTGTGCGAAACACTCTGCTGCAACCTGAAAGAAGGTAGTGCAGGTATTTCAGGAGGCATGTAATCGTCACTTGTTCCTTCGCCTCTAATGGCAGCAATTGGAAGAATCAAATCACCAACTTTTGTCTTCTTTTTGATACCACCGCATTTTCCCAAAAACAAAGCTGCTTTAGGTTTTATTGCAGAAAGTAAATCCATAACGGTTGCAGCCATAGCACTACCCATTCCGAAATTAATGATGGTAATGTTTTCGGCAGTTGCAGATTGCATAGGCTTGCCTTTACCTTCAATAGAAACATTGAATTTCTCGGCAAAAAGTTCAACGTAGTTGTTGAAGTTAGTAAGCAAAATATATTCTCCAAATTGGTCTAATTCAACCCCAGTGTATCTAGGTAACCAATTGTCTACTATTTCTTTTTTTGTTTTCATAGCTATTAGTAATGATACAAAATTGCCTGAACATTTGTTTTTGTTCGGGCACAAAAAAAGGGATGCTGAATTTCAGCACCCCTTGTCTAACTATCTACTTAACTGATTATTTTACAGCTAAGCTAACTTCAAGTTTAATGTCGTCAGAAAGAACTGCATCTTTCATTGAGCTTTCCCATGCTACATCGTACTTTTTACGGTCGAAAGTCATCGAACCAGTGAAAGTTTTAGTAGCAGCATCAAATGCTACATTTTCAACAGTTTCTTCGTTAGTAATACCTCTAACTGTTAAGTTTCCTGTTAAAGTAGATCCGTTTGCAGAAGTAACTTCAAAAGAAGCTTCTGGGTAATTAGCTACATCAAAAAAGTCAGGAGATGATAAGTGACCTACTAACATGTCTTCAGTGTGCTCTTCATCATAGTTAGCATCAGTTGGAGACATTGTAGTTAAGTCTACTACAAATGAACCACCAATAACTTGCTCGCCTGCAGCTTCTACAGAACCTTCTTTAAATTTTAAGTTACCAGTGTGAGTTTTAATTCCTAACATTTCGCCAGACCAAACGATGTTACTCGCTTCAGTATCTACAGTATATGTATGAGACTCGTGAGAAGCTTCTTCAGCTTGTGCTTCAGGAGCAGCTTCTTCAGCTTTTTTTGGTTCATGACTTCCACCACCACATGATGCTAAAAAGGTTGTAGCAACGAAAGCAGAAAGGATCAATTTTGTTGTTTTCATAATAAATAGTTGAATCAATTATATGTATAGACAAATATATAACAATTATGAATCTGCAAATATCAGCTATGTAAAATCTCCATACTCTGATAATATTCAGAAGGTCTATTTCCCATAATCTTAAGAAATGTATTGCTGAAAGTTGGAACACTGCTATAACCAACCATTGAGGCAACTTCACTAATTGTGAATTTGTTTGAGAGCAAGTACTCAGATGCCTGGAACATCCTAAGCAAAGTGTAAAAATGGATGAAAGAAATATTCATGTCATTTTTAAATAGGCGGTGTAACGTTCGCTCGCTCATACCAAATTCGTTGGCAATTTCTGTTTGCAGCATGTTTTTGTCTAGGTTTTGTCTGATAAAGGCTACTATTTTAATTAACCTAGGATCTCTTGGTTCAGGAAGAGTGAGCGACAGTGGTATTTCTGCTACCTGTGGAAGTAGAACTTTAAATGCTTCCACTATGGGGTAAAGCTCCTTGTTGTCTTTAGTGATATCACCCTTCCATTTTTTAGTGTAAAGAAGCAGTTGGAGTAATAACTCATTAACTGGGTAAATTCCTTCGGTGAAATAATAAGAGTGATCCTTTTTCTTAACAGGAAAGTACAAGTTGCGCATCATTACATCTGGAGACGATGGATATATGGCATGTTCCAATCCTGGTGGAATCCACATATAATGTCTCGCTGGTAGAAAGTGCGTTTTATTTGGAGTTCTAATGTATACCACACCGCCTTCGGTATAAATGAACTGGCCTTTTTCGTGTTTGTGTTTTTGGATGAATACTTCACCCATTAAGTCGTGGTAGCAATAAATGCTATTGCTAATTACATCAACCTCAGTTAAATAGTATCTGTTTACTTCTGTCATTGGGTTCCAAGTGTTGAGACTGAAATTAATAAATATGCGTCAAATATAGATAAATAACTTAAAGAGATGCTCGGTAATTTTGTGTAACTCAATTTTTTCGGATCACAATAGTGATTGGTTATATACTAAAGCCGATTTCACGTGATGCGAGAGTCTAAATCAGATCAAATGAGCAAGAAAGAATTCTTTACAAGAAATACGAAGATAAGATATGTACTCCTGAAGAAGCAGCTAAATATATAAAAAATAGCATGGTTGTAGGAGTTAGTGGATTTACAAAAGCAGGTGATAGCAAGTCTGTTTTACCAGCTTTTGCCAAAAGAGCAGAACATGAAGATGTTCAAATTACACTGATGAGTGGAGCCTCATTGGGATACGATACAGATGCCGACTTAGCTGCGAATCATGCTTTATACAAACGTTTGCCTTTTCAGGCGGATCCTACTTTGCGTAAATCTATTAATGAACATCAGGTTTTGTATGTAGATCAACATTTGAGTGAAACAGCTGAAATGTTGCAAAATCACCATTTACCCAAAGTAGATTTAGCAATTGTTGAAGCTACTTACATTGATGCGAATGGGTATATTGTTCCAACCACATCTGTTGGGAACTCTGCAGCTTTTACGGAGTTAGCAGATCAAATTATTATTGAGATTAATACCTCAATTCCACTTTCATTTTTGGGTATTCATGATGTATTTGTTCAGGGCGATTATCCGAATAGGATTGTGCTAAATATTCATGAATCTGGAGATCGAATTGGCAATGAATACATCCGAATAGATCCTGAAAAGGTGGTTGCCGTGGTATTTACAAATCGTCCAGATTCTCCCGCTAGAATTTCAGCTCCTGATGAAAATACAACAGCTATAGCCAATCATATTCTTCATTTTTTAGAACGTGAAGTAGAAGAGGGTAGACTCACAAATTCGTTGTTACCCTTACAAGCTGGAATTGGGAAAATAGCCAATGCTGTTTTATCAGGATTTGTGAACAGTCCGTTTGAGAACTTAACCATGTATTCTGAAGTATTACAGGATAGTACTTTTGAATTGTTTGATTCAGGTAAGTTGAAATTAGCTTCAGCTTCTTCTATAACTGTTTCTGAAGAATGCCACGATAAATTCATTTCCAACTTCGAGTCATACAAAGACAAAATTGTACTTCGTCCTCAAAACATCAGTAATGCTGCTGAGGTAATTCGCAGGTTGGGAGTTATTGCAATTAATACAGCAATTGAGTTTGATATTTATGGAAATGTGAACTCAACTCATATTGGAGGAACTAAGATGATGAATGGAATTGGTGGATCGGGTGACTTTGCGAGAAATTCATATTTGAGCATTTTCGTTTGTCCTTCAGCATCTAAAGAAAACACCATTTCACATGTTGTTCCAATGGTTTCTCATACCGATCATACCGAACATGATGTTGATATTTTGGTTACTGAACAAGGACTTGCAGACTTAAGAGGATTAGCCCCAATTGAACGAGCAAAAAAAATAATTGAAAATTGTGTGCATCCAGAATATAAAAAACAATTAAGTTTGTATCTTTCCAAACCTTTAGAGAAAGGTGGTCACACTCCACACGATTTGAAAGAAGCTTTTAGTTGGCATATCCACTTGAAAGAATTTGGGACAATGAAAATTGCCAATTCAACGTATCAAGTGTCGCAAAATATTATGAATTAACACTGGGTCTCTATTTGCTGGGTGTTTTGGAGGTTTTCCTAATCGAACTGGTACGCGTCATTAGATTAGGTTTTTATCCAGCAAATTAA
Source organism: uncultured Flavobacteriales bacterium (assembly GCA_913045895.1). Classification (GTDB taxonomy): domain Bacteria; phylum Bacteroidota; class Bacteroidia; order Flavobacteriales_G; family Salibacteraceae; genus UBA6049. The sequence goes on from CAJWSQ010000151.1 coordinate 4,884, forward strand.
ATGCTTATTCGTAGATTCTTCTAGTTTCCAGTGATTAATAAGATCCTTTCACAATGTGAAAGGATCTTTTTTTTGCCCCAATTTTTTAAAACAAAAAAAGGCAGCCGTTAAGCTGCCTTGAGTAGAACATGAATTGCAATAAGCTTATTGCTTAATCCATCTATGAGTTTCGTATAGATGTTCGTTTTGTACACTTAGAATATACATGCCTTTGGCATAATCAGCCACATTCAGTTGGCTTAATCCAGATACGGTTTCTTGATGAACCAATTGCCCAGAGATGTTGTATACTGAAACTTCAGTTTGTTCGTCAATGCCATCAATGGTTAATAGATCGTTTGTAGGATTTGGATAAAGCTTGATTTGATTTTGTTCATTAGAGGCCATATCATTAACTGAAACATGTGCATCAACACACCCGTAACTCCATTTTTCAAAGTTCTGAGTATTGTACCATTGAGTAACAAAGTCTGTATATTTTCTGAGGTCTACAATAGCATCTACGTTGGTTGTTCCAGTGTTTAATGCAAAAACAAATGCGATTTCAAATTCAATGGTATCACCTGGAGCAAACGTTCTCATCTCTCCAAATCCAATTGGTGATCTCCTATAAGGGCTACTCCCTTCACTAATTTCAGTGCTTCCAGTATTTGTGACAGGGTCACCAGGGTATTGATAATGATATTTATCCATCATATAAGGGGGTAATGTAGATCCTTTCAGCAGGTCGTGAAGACTACCAAGATTATTAACGGTAGGGTATGCTGGTCCACTTACAGTCTCACGGTAAACAGCATTCTTTAAACTATCAGATAAAAACTGAATAGCACAAGCAGGAGGTGAGTTTCCAAATCCAGAATATCCATAAGAAGATTCATCAATATCATCACTATTGTATATATAATAATGGTTTCTAATACTATCTGAACCAAAGTAGTTGTCCATGGAATTTCCAACTTCTGCAATGGAATAATGTATAACACCAAACTCTTTGTAAGTTTTTGTTCCTCTGTTTACCAATTTATAGTTGAAGAATATGGTTTTCTTGAGGCTGTCAATATGGTTGTAAGCATACATCATGGTGTGTTGCTCTATTTCATAATTACCCCACCTATTATGTTCAGTGTTTTCATCTTGATAATTACTAATAGCATAAAGAGCTTGTTCGCCCCTTATTTGCGGATAGTCGCCCAATTCAGGTTCATATAACCCGTTGTTGTTTTGGTCAATAAATGGAGCTAGGCAAGTAGCTTCACCAACGCTTGTTCTGCCATTTGCAGGCCAATTTTTTATTGCATCGGGCATTGCGTAATTGGGGTTTGTATATTGGTTGAGGTGTACTTGGATTTGACTAGTTGATATAGACCAAGTTTGGTTGTTGTTGAATTTGTTGTAGTAGGTGCGTATTGGACCAGCTGATGATTGAGAGTAAGTATTATACTCAAAGCCGTTGGAATATCCATAAATGTTGCCAGTTGGAGTTATTCCAATATATTCATTAGTTTGAATGTCGATACCACTGAAACACAAAGAAGCTGATGAAATAATATTTTTTCCTTCGTATTGTTTGTTGCTAATGTTAGAATCGGCAGGAGGGTATACAATACCGTTTGGAGATAATGCAATGTGAAAATCATTGATATCTAGTATTGGTTCTTTTTGAATATGAATATCTAGAGGAGCTTCAAGCCATCCAGAGTCATTTACCAAAACTATTTTATCGTTGTATTCATGAAACTCTGTTATTTGATTATGATTGAATGTTAAATCAAGTAAGTAATCAACTACACCGTTAGTTGAGCGTTGAATAATGCTATTATTGGATGTCCAAAGTTGAGATTGAGAGTCTAAATATGAATAATCACGATTGTATTGGAAGTTTGAGGGGATAGGTATCAAGTTTGTGTCGTAGAATAGCTTTATGATATTGGTGTCACGCCTTAAAATTCCGATATGAATATTGTTGCTAATTAAAGTGCCGTAAATGCGGTCTTGAAGAGTAATGGGTATGCTATCAATTATTTGATTGCCTTGAATTTGATACGAGTAGGAAGAGTTGATGGTGAAAATAGAATTTTGGTATGCAACGTGATCACGAGTTGGAGAAGGAAGGTTAATTTTTTGATATGAGCCGTTATCAATTATTGCCATTCCCTGATTGACCGGAAAGTAATATAAGCCATCTACATATTTTATTCTACTTATAAAAGGAGAATAAGTACTCAAACTGTTTGGAAGAGTTAGTGTATTAAATGTGTTGTTTTTGTAATAGATGCAGTTATTCGTTGAGCTAGAATTTAAGATCAATAAACTACCATCGCTACCACCTGCAATGTGTAAAGCATGATTGTAGTTGTTGAAATCTACACCTGGAATAACAAATTCAGTAATGTTATCTCCGTATTTGATATACACCCCATTATCAGTAGCAAAGAGTAAACTATCGCCAACAGCATTTATATCATTGATTGAATTGTTTGGGAAATACTCTTTGAAAGGAAAAAAGTTCCAATATTCTTCAGTCTGTGCTTGACAGGTAGGAGAGTATAGGTATAAGATGATTAAGAGTAATAGGGTATTTTGGAGGTAAGTCATAGATCATTAATTGTCAATCAAATGTATAAAAAAAGGCAGCCGTTAAGCTGCCTTGAGTAGAACATGAATTGCAATAAGCTTA
>CAJWSQ010000152.1 GCA_913045895.1 uncultured Flavobacteriales bacterium
TGCGACCTTTGGGTTATGAGCCCAACGAGCTACCAACTGCTCCACCCCGCGATATCGGAGTGCAAATGTAAGATAATATTTATCATCTTTGCAAGAAATCTGATAACATTTTAGAAACATTGCATAAATCTGGTTTCGTAAATATCATTGGCGCACCCAATGTGGGCAAGTCTACACTCATGAACCAATTGGTAGGTGAACGTCTGAGTATCATTACTCCTAAGGCTCAAACTACCCGTCATCGTATCATGGGAATTGTGAATGGAGAAGACTATCAAATCGTTTTTTCTGATACACCAGGAATTGTTGACCCGGCATACAAAATGCATGAGGGAATGATGAATTTCGTGCTAACTGCCATGCAGGATGCCGATCTTTTCTTGGTAATTGTAGAAGTAGGAGAAAAAAAATTCAAAAACGAAGAAATTCAGGAGCGTGTTAATCGTACCAACACTCCTACTCTAGTTTTGGTAAACAAAATGGACTTGAGTAATCAAGAGGAGTTGGCTGAAGTAATGGCTAAATGGCAAGCTGAATTCCCAAAAGCAGATCTTTTACCGATTTCGGCTTTACACGGTTTTCAGGTTGAGCAGGTCATGAATTGGATTCAGGATAAATTACCTGAATGTCCACCCTACTTCCCCAAAGATGATTTATCAGACAAAACAGAACGTTTTTTCGCATCAGAGATGATACGTGAGAAAATTTTCTTACACTATAAAAAAGAAATCCCTTACGCTTGTGAGGTAGTGGTTGAAGCTTTTAAGGAGGAAGAAGAAATCATTCGAGTTCGAGCTGAGATTTTTGTTGAGCGAAATTCTCAAAAGGGAATATTAATCGGGAAAAATGGCGAGGCACTTAAACGTGTTGGAACTGATGCCCGAAAAGAAATGGAGGCTTTCTTCCAGAAAAAAGTCTTCTTAGAATTACATGTAAAAGTGGATAAAGACTGGAGAAGCAATCCACTAAAATTAAAACGATACGGATACCTCAATTAAGATATGTCTAACATAGTAGCAATAGTAGGACGCCCCAACGTGGGAAAATCAACCTTATTCAACCGTTTGGTTGGAATGAGGCAAGCCATTGTAGATGAGTACAGTGGTGTAACTCGCGACCGCCATTACGGAAAAAGTGAATGGAACGGAATCGAGTTTTCAGTAATCGATACCGGAGGGTATGTAGAAGGATCTGACGATATTTTTGAAGGTGAAATCCGCAGACAAGTAATCTTAGCCATTGAAGAAGCCGATGTAATCGTTTTTGTGGTTGATGTAGTTGCCGGACTTCACGATTTAGATAAAGAAGTGGCCAACGTGCTTCGCAGAACCGATAAGCCGATTTATTTGGTAGCCAATAAATCTGACAACGCTTTGAAGTCGATGGAATCTACCGAATTCTATGAAATGGGAATGGGCGATATCCACACCATTTCTGCAATCAACGGTTCTGGAACGGGTGAGCTTTTGGATGCCATAGTTGAAGAATTCCCGAAAGATCAGGTTCAAGAAGAACGATTAGACTTACCTCGCATTGCGGTTGTAGGTAGACCAAACGCTGGAAAATCTTCTTTAATCAACGCATTAATCGGAAACGAAAGAAACATTGTAACCGATATTGCCGGCACAACTCGCGATTCAATTGACACGCGATTCAATGCCTTTGGTTTTGATTTCTACCTAGTGGATACTGCCGGAGTTCGTAAGAAGGCCAAAGTTCACGAAGATTTGGAGTTTTACAGTGTAATGCGCTCTATTCGATCTATTGAAAATGCAGACATCTGTATTTTAATGGTTGATGCTGAAGCTGGTTTCTCAGTACAAGACCTCAACATTTTTGGTTTGATTCAGAAAAACAAAAAAGGTGTTGTAATCTGCATGAACAAATGGGATTTGGTTGAGAAAGACACCAAAACAGCTAAGAAGATAGAAGACCAAATTAGAGAGCGAATCAATCCGTTTAATGATGTAGAAGTTGTTTTCACTTCGGTTCCTGAGAAAACGCGTTTGTTGAAAGTTTTAGAAGCTGCGGTTAGAGCTTATGAAAACCGTACTCGTAAAGTAAAAACTTCTGAGCTAAACGATTTCTTCTTACCATTAATTCAACGATATCCACCACCAGCAGTAAAAGGAAAATACATCAAGATTAAGTATGTATCGCAATTGCCAACTCCTTATCCGAGTTTCGCATTTTTTGCCAATTTACCGCAATACGTAAAAGAACCTTATCGCAGATTCTTGGAAAACAAACTCCGAGAGAGATGGAATTTCACCGGAACCCCGATGTTGATCCATATGCGTAAGAAATAAGCATTCAAATGATATTGGATGTAAAAGCGACTCAAAACTGAGTCGCTTTTTTTTATACTATTTTGTTTTACTTTCAAAATCAGTTAAACTACCTTTACCACTGAATTTCAAACTATTAACACAAATAAATATTATTTCAAATCTTAGAATTGGTGTTTCATATAGCTCATTTTCATTAACTATGAATTTGACATTTATTCATTGGAAACCCCACTACTCTAATTAAGAAGAGAAACAAATAACCCATTCTACTATGCTCAAGTATTTCATCACTTTAATTCTTTTTTCAACCAACCTGATAGGTATTAAAGCTCAAGCTTTCAATGTTGATTCCACTTATGAAACCAATTCAACCACTCAGTATGAAGAAATATATCTAGACAACTATAGGCTTGTTGGATCTGAACGTGCCTTTTTTGCGCTAAGTAATTACAGTGAAAATCAATTTAAGTGGGGACTCGGAATAAATAGAGACGGGCAATGCATTGATGATGATAGCCGATTTATTGACTTAGAACCGCTTTCTAACGGAGGTGCAGCAGCTATTTTTCAATATGATGAAAGTTGCATGCCTAAATCTATCGTAATCCGAATGTGTGATTCTACAGGGACAGATCTCTTAGATTTTGAAATTGAAAACGACAAATACATAGGAAACGGGGCTATTGTAGATTTTGATAGCTTATTTCATGTTTACATTCAAATCCCTCTCACAGTTGATGCGCATGATTTTGAGATTTTCAACTTAACATTTGAATATGACGGCACACTTATAGATTCTAATAGTTGGACGACTGACATTCCGTTTTTAGGAGGTGCTTTTAAAAGAGACCCTGTAAAACGATATAATGACAGCTTAATAACCACCAGTGGAACCAGTTATTACTCTTCAGGAATTACTAAAAATCAATTAATAATTATTGACCCAGACTTTGGGCCAAACAGCAATTACAGAATAATTCATGAAGATTCTACGAATGGTTTTGCTAGTTTCAATATTGAAAACGACACCATAAATGCAATCATTAGTAAAAGTGGTGAGATCAATTCCAACTATATGTTTGGAATCAGCCGATTTTCAATTGATGGTGAATTTGCTTTAATTGATTCAAACACACTTGGCTCAAATTATTGGCATTCAGATTTAATTGAAATGGAGAACTACATCATTGTATCTGAATATTATACAGAGTATTGGTCTAACTATTACATGAAATTTGCTGTATATGACAAACAACTAAACCTTATTTACAGAGAAGATGCTCCTCATTACGGTAGATTCAACAAACTATCAGACAGCACATTTGTATTCTTCACTGTCAATAATTATCAGGTTACAAACTATCACTACAAAGTGAATATAGACACAATAAAAAGCATTAACCCTTACCTATCTAACAACACACCTCTTTTAACCAACAAAAGAACTTTAGTTTACCCAAATCCAGCAAATGACAAATTCCATTTGCTTATTGAAAATGATGAAATATCATCCGTGCAATTGTATTCTCTTACTGGAACTTTAGTTTTAAAGTGCACAGTTCAATCACAAACAGATATAGATGTAAGCTCATTGCAATCAGGAATATACCTAATTGTAGTGTCAGATATAAATCAAAAAACAACCACCTCTAAAGTAATTGTCCAATGAGATTTTTAATATTAATATTAATCTCTGGATTCAGTTATAGATCCCTCTCTCAAACTCTTGTCTGGGAAACAAATCTTGATCCGAGCGGATATTTCAGAGCATTTGATTTAGAACGATCAATTGATGGTGGTTTTTTAATTGCTGGAAACTATGACACAGGAGGCGAGAGCGATGCCGCACTAATAAAGACAGATAGTGTTGGAAACATTGAATGGACATACTCAGTAGATGATCCTCCTGGATCAATGGAACAATGGTATTATTTCACCAGTGTAGCACAGTCATATGACAGTTCTATAATTTGCTCTTTTTATAACGATGGAAACCAAAGCAATCAAGGGTTCATTTTAACTCCCTCAGGACAATTAAAAACCAACGGAATTAAGCCAATGCCTGATGATGACTACTTGAGGTTTGGAACTTTTAACAATGGTAAACTCTTTAAAATTGGAGGTGGAACTGGTGAGCTTTTTTCATTTCTGAACCAGAATTTGGTAAGCACTTATGAGTTCACATTTCTATTACCGAGGATTAAAGGCAACCCGATAAGTATTGAAGACACCATTCTACTATCATCTCGTTATGGAACAGTAAAATTAGACAGCTCAAATAACTCAACCAAGATCACGCAACTCATTGAACTTAATACTCCTAAAAGTATATTGGATGCTTTAGAAGTTTCAAATGACTCTATCTTACTTCTCTTTAGAAATGGATCATTATACAATTATTCATCTGGAATATGGACTTACAGCATCTCAACCGATACTGTTGTGAAAACCCATGATTTCGTTTTTCAAAACAGTAGCTCATACAACGAACTCTTTGTCAATAAAAATAGAACTCAATATTTAATGATGGGAGCTATAAATGGTGAGTGGCGTATTGATAGGTATAATTTAAATTTTCAAATATTAGACTCATTGATTTTGGGTTTAGCACCAGAAGAAAGCATCTCTTTTGAAACAGATATGCAGCAAGTTAAAATCTTACAAGACGATAAAGACGAAACTGTTTTTTATGTCTACAACAAGCGAAATCTGCAAAAGTGGGTTTTTGAAGATTTTTCTGGAGCTGCAACTGACATAAGCGAGCCAATTTTAAAAGAAGGATTTACAATCTACCCAAACCCGGCTAAAGACAAACTCCACTTACTTATTGAAAATGATGAATTATCATCCGTGCAATTGTATTCTCTTACCGGAACCTTAATTTTAGAAAGCACAATTCAAACACAAACAGATATTGATATAAGCTCATTGCAATCAGGAATATACCTGCTTAAAATCACTGGGAATTGGGGTGAGGAAACTCAAAAGGTAATCATAGAATAACACAAAAAAAAGAGGAAGCTCCAATGGAACTTCCTCTTTTTTTATTGAAATTCAGTGTTTGCTTATTCAGCTAAAACTGAACGACTAATCACAATTTTTTGGATCTCAGAAGTACCTTCATAAATCTGAGTAATCTTCGCATCGCGCATCAAACGCTCAACGTGGTATTCTTTCACGAATCCATATCCACCATGTACTTGTACCGCTTCAACAGTTACATCCATTGCTACACGAGAAGCATACAATTTGGCCATGGCACTGTATTTACCAAATGGTTTCTTTTGATCTTTCATGTAAGCTGCTTTCAAGCACAACAAACGAGCTGCTTCAATTTCAGTAGCCATATCAGCTAATTTGAAAGCAATTGCTTGATGCTCGTGAATTGGTTTACCAAAAGCTTTACGCTCTTTACTGTATGCTTTAGCTAATTCGTAAGCTCCACTTGCAATACCTAATGCTTGAGAAGCAATGCCAATACGACCACCTTCAAGAGTTGTCATCGCAAATTTGAATCCGAAACCATCTTCACCAATGCGGTTTTCTTTTGGAACTTTCACATCATTGAAAATCAAAGTATGTGTATCAGATCCACGGATACCCAATTTATTTTCTTTAGCTCCAACAACAAAACCTTCCATGCCTTTTTCTACAATCAGGCAGTTAATTCCTTTGTGACCTTTTTCAGGATCTGTTTGAGCAATAACTAAATACGTATCAGCATTACCACCGTTTGTAATCCAGTTTTTAGTACCGTTCAACAAGTAGTAATCGCCTTTATCTTCAGCAGTTGTTCTTTGAGAAGTTGCATCAGAACCTGCTTCAGGCTCACTCAAACAAAAAGCACCCAATTTCTCGCCAGTAGCAAGAGGCACTAAGTATTTTTGGCGCTGCTCTTCGTTACCAAACTTTTCAAGTCCCCAGCAAACCAACGAGTTGTTAACAGACATAGCTACAGAAACTGAAGAATCAATTTTTGATATCTCTTCCATAGCCAATACGTATGATACCGTATCCATTCCGCTACCACCGTATTTTGGGTCTACCATCATCCCCATAAAGCCAAGCTCAGCTAATTGCTTGATTTCTTCTTTAGCAAATTGTTGCTTTTCATCACGCTCAATAACGCCAGGTTTTAAGACGTTTTGAGCAAAATCTCTAGCTGCGTCTCTAACAGCTAATTGCTCTTCAGTAAGTTGAAAATCCATAATTCTTCTATTTGTATTTTATGACAATGGTGCCGCGAAAGTACGTCTTCAAATAATAATTCGCTAATCTTGTATAGCCAGAAGCTATTTATGAGCAATTATAGAGTAATTGGAGTTATGTCGGGCACATCTCTTGATGGAATTGATTTGGCCTGTGTAGATTTCTTTATTGAAGAAGGTCAAATTCGATTTGAGTGGGTTAAAACCAACTGCATATCTTATTCTGATGACGATAAAAAATGGCTCCAAAATTTATTTCATGCATCTGCTGAAGAACTTGCCAAAGCCCAGTTTGATTACTCCAAATTGGTTTCGAAATACATCAACAACTTTATTTCTCAAAACAATATCTCACCTGTTACTCTTATTGGATTTCACGGGCACACTATATTTCATCAACCACACTTGGGTTTTACTTTTCAATTGGGAAACCCTGGAGTGATAGCTGCTACAACAGGCATTAACACCGTTGGAGATTTTAGAACTCAAGATGTAGCTTTGGGTGGACAAGGTGCTCCTTTGGTTCCTATCGGAGATCAATTGCTATTTAGCGAATATGATGCTTGTTTAAATCTAGGCGGAATTGCCAATATCAGCTACAAAAAACAAGAAGAACGTATTGCTTTTGATATTTGCCCATTCAATTTGGTTTTCAACCTCTACGCTCAAAAAATAGGTTTACCCTTTGATGAAGGCGGAAGTTTTGCATCAAAAGGCGAAGTCAACCCAGAGTTGTTAAATGCACTAAATAATTGGGAATATTACTCCATGTCCATCCCAAAAAGTTTGGGGTTTGAATCGTTAAAACATGAAATATATCCTCTGATAGATCGGTTCGAGCTAAATCCAAAAGATGTTTTAGCAACGTGGGTTCAGCACAGCATTGAACAAATCAATTCAAGTTTAATAAAATCTGATACCCAATCGCTTTTAGCCACAGGAGGAGGAGCTTACAACAAGTTCTTTATCGATCAATTAAAAAATCAATCAGTCGCAAAAATCACCGTTCCCGATAAACAGACTATTGAATTTAAGGAAGCTCTCATATTTGGTTTA